>NZ_JALIHH010000013.1:0-97626 GCF_022869435.1 Aeromonas sp. LsrichE-8G | reverse complement strand
GCCGAGCCAGCATGTCGCCAGATGCCTCAACAACATCGTTCAGATCGTTTGCAATAGACATAAAAAAATCCGGAACCAGTGATTGGTTCCGGATTGTCCTACAGCAGAAGGATCGGTCAATGGATCCTTAACTGATCAGCATTGCGGTGTACCCGGCCCTTTCAGCGCGCCTAACCGATGAATTTCAGACCCAGGATCCCGCCGATGATCAGCAGCAGGCAGAGCACCCGGGCCAGGGTGGCCGGTTCGTTGAACAGCCAGATCCCCATCAGCACGGTGCCGACCGCGCCGATGCCGGTCCAGACTGCGTAGGCGGTACCAAGGGGCAACTGTTTGACCGCCATGGCGAGCAGCAGCACGCTCACGGCCATGGCGATCAGGGTCAGCAGGGTGGGGAGGGGACGGCTGAAACCGTCGGTGTACTTGAGGCCGATGGCCCAGGCGACCTCGAATAGGCCGGCCAACAGCAGGAGCAACCACGACATAAGGCAGATTCCGCAGGAAGCAGGGTCGTCCCTGCGTATCAGGAGGCCTCGGGGCCGTCCCCGAGGGGCAGCGGGGCTGCCGGTCGGTCTCAATGATGCCCCAACTGGAGGCAGGATGCCAATCGGCTGCCCGCAGGTCGGCCAGGCCGACGGATATTGCAGCGAATGGCACAGAATATTGCGCAATTCGACTTGCGCCCGCCGTCACAATCCGTAATGTGGACAGACGCATTTTTTGCAACTCATATATTGTGAATCCCTTGTAAACGGCTGGCGCCAAGGCAGGGGGTCACGGGTACCACACACGATTTCTATAAGCAGCTATCCAGGGTAGGACATTATGAAAAAAGTAGGTTTGGTCGGTTGGCGTGGCATGGTGGGTTCGGTGTTGATGAGCCGGATGCAGGAAGAGAAGGATTTTGCCCGCATTCAACCCACCTTCTTCACCACCTCCCAGGCCGGTGAGGCCGCCCCCAATTTTGGCGTCGATGCCGGCACCCTGCAGGACGCCTTCGATCTCGAGGCACTGGCCGCGCAGGACGTCATCATCACCGCCCAGGGCGGCGACTACACCAAGGATGTCTATCCGCGCCTGAAAGCCGCCGGCTGGCAGGGCTACTGGATTGACGCCGCCTCCTCCCTGCGCATGGAGAAGGACGCGGTCATCATCCTGGATCCGGTCAACGGCGACGTCATCGAACACGCCCTGAACAACGGCATCAAGACCTTCGTTGGCGGCAACTGCACCGTCAGCCTGATGCTGCTGGCCTTGGGTGGCCTGTTCAAGGCCGATCTGGTGGAGTGGGTGAGCGTGGCCACCTATCAGGCGGCCTCCGGTGGTGGTGCCCGCCACATGCGCGAGCTGGTCACCCAGATGGGCATGCTGCGGGATGAAGTGGCGGTGGAGCTGGCGGATCCCGCCTCCGCCATCCTCGACATCGAGCGCAAGATCACCGAGAAGACCCGCTCCGGCACCCTGCCGGTGGACAATTTCGGTGTGCCGCTGGCCGGTGGCCTCATTCCCTGGATCGACACCAAGCTCGACAACGGCCAGAGCCGTGAAGAGTGGAAGGGCCAGGCCGAGACCAACAAGATCCTGGGTATCGAAAACGCCGCTATCCCGGTGGATGGTCTGTGCGTGCGGATCGGGGCCCTGCGCTGCCACAGCCAGGCCTTCACCATAAAGCTGAAAAAAGATGTGCCGCTGGCCGAGATCGAAGCCCTGCTGGCTGCCCACAACGACTGGGTCAAGGTGATCCCCAACGATCGCGACATCACCGCCCGCGAGCTGACCCCGGCTGCCGTTACTGGCACCCTCAGCATCCCGGTGGGTCGTCTGCGCAAGCTCAACATGGGCCCGGAATACCTGGCCGCCTTTACCGTGGGTGACCAGCTGCTGTGGGGCGCCGCCGAACCGCTGCGCCGCATGCTGAACATCCTGCTGGCCCGCTGAAGTAGCGGCAGCAGGAGCAGGGAACAAGGAAGGCTTGGCCTTTCTTGTTCCCCTCTTAGTGCCTGTCCGTAAAAAAGCGGCATCCCTTGGGATGCCGCTTTTTAATTTATCCAGTTTGACTCTTAGATGTTCTGTGCTTCGTTTGGCACGATGACAGAGGCATGATTTCCTTTCGGCCCCTGCTGCAGTTCAAAGTTGACTGCCTGACCTGCTTTCAAGGTCTTGTAACCTTCCATTTGAATCGTGGAGTAGTGAGCGAAGATGTCTTCACCACCGCCTTCCGGACAGATAAACCCAAATCCTTTTGCGTTGTTGAACCACTTGACTGTTCCGGTTGCCATACATCTACATCCTTTTATTGATTACCCTGAAGTCGTTGAGTAACCTGCGCCAGCCTTATATAACTAGGGCATGACCCCGTAGCAGACGGGCGCCGATTAGCAAGTAACCAATCTAGTCCAACTTTTAAGCGAGTCAAGAAGTTGTTAACAACCGATGTGATCTGGTTAACAAGTCTATTGACAATCTTGAGCGACACGGTAGTAATCTAGAGGTACCAAAGCGCAACTATGAGCAAGCAGAAAGAACTCTTTGCTAATGAAGAGATTGCAGAGGCAGAGAAAACGAAGCTGCAACCGCCACCCATGTACAAGGTCGTCCTGAACAACGACGACTACACACCGATGGAGTTCGTGGTGGAGGTGCTGCAAAGGTTCTTTGGTATGGATCTGGAGAAGGCCACTCAGGTGATGCTGAGCGTGCATTATAGTGGTAAGGGAGTCTGCGGCACATTTACCGCCGAGATTGCCGAGACCAAAGTGGTCCAGGTCAACACCTATTCACGTAACAACGAACATCCACTGCTATGTACCATGGAAAAGGCTTGAATCTGATGACTTGATGGCGATAACGACACCGCATTGTTGCTGTACTGAGGGGAGGTGCCTATGTTGAACAAAGATCTAGAAAAGACGCTGAACGAGGCTTTCAAGCTGGCCCGTGACGAGCGCCACGAATTCATGACCGTCGAGCACCTGTTGTTGGCCCTGCTGGATAACAGCTCAGCCCATGAGGCGCTGAGTTCATGTGGTGCGGATGTGGAACAGATGCGCAAAGAGATCCGCGCCTTCATCAATCAAACGACTCCGCTCATCCCCCGTGACGACGAAGACAGGGAAACCCAGCCGACGCTGGGCTTCCAGCGCGTGCTGCAACGTGCCGTCTTCCATGTCCAGTCGTCCGGCAATACCGAGGTGAGCGGCGCCAATGTCCTGGTCGCCATCTTCAGCGAACAAGAGTCCCAGGCCGCCTACTTCCTGAAAAAAGCCGAAATAAGCCGCCTGGATGTGGTGAACTTCCTGTCCCACGGGGTGCGCAAGGACAACAAGCCCGAGAGTGGTGGCAACAATGCGGAATCTGATGACGAGGTATCCTCTGCCCAGATAGAAAGCTTTGCCACCAACCTCAACCAGCTGGTGCTGGAGGGGCGTATCGATCCGCTCATCGGCCGTGATCAGGAGCTCAATCGCACCATTCAGGTATTGTGCCGCCGCCGCAAGAACAACCCCTTGCTGGTCGGGGAAGCCGGTGTGGGCAAGACCGCCATCGCCGAAGGGCTTGCCTACCGTATCGTCAAGGGGGATGTGCCCGAGGTGATTGCGGGTAGCACCATCTACTCCCTGGACATGGGCTCCCTGCTGGCGGGCACCAAGTATCGTGGTGACTTCGAGAAGCGCCTCAAGGTGCTGCTCAAGCAGATCGAACGTCAGGAGGGGGCCATCCTCTTCATCGACGAGATCCACACCATTATTGGCGCTGGTGCGGCTTCCGGTGGCCAGCTGGATGCGGCCAACCTCATCAAGCCGCTGCTCTCCAATGGTTTGCTGCGCTGCGTGGGCTCCACCACCTACCAGGAATATGCCCAGATCTTCGAGAAGGACAGGGCTCTGGCTCGTCGCTTCCAGAAGATCGACATCGTCGAACCCACAGTAGACGACACCACTCGCATTCTGATGGGACTCAAGAGCCGTTATGAGTCTCACCATGGCGTGCGTTACACCGTCAAGGCGATCCGGGCGGCGGTGGAGCTCTCCGCCAAGTACATCAATGATCGCCATCTGCCTGACAAGGCCATCGACGTCATCGACGAGGCGGGGGCAGGGCAACGCCTCTTGCCCGTCAGCAAGCGCAAGAAGGTGATCAATGTGCCGGAAATCGAGGCCATTGTTGCCAAGATTGCCCGTATACCAGAGAAATCTGTCTCCTCCTCCGACAAGGAGGTGCTGAAGAATCTGGAGCGCAATCTCAAGATGGTGGTGTTCGGGCAGGACAAGGCCATCGAGGTGCTGACCGATGCCATTCGGTTGTCACGTTCAGGGCTTGGCAACGAACGCCGGCCTGTGGGCTGCTTCCTGTTTGCCGGCCCGACTGGGGTGGGCAAGACCGAAGTGACCCAGCAACTGGGCAAGGCGCTCGGGGTCGAGGTATTGCGATTTGACATGTCGGAATACATGGAACGCCATACCGTGTCCCGGTTGATCGGGGCTCCTCCCGGTTACGTGGGATTCGAGCAGGGAGGGCTGTTGACCGACTCTGTCCTCAAGCATCCGCACTCCGTCGTGCTGCTTGACGAGATCGAGAAGGCGCACCCGGATGTCTTCAACTTGCTGCTGCAGGTGATGGACAACGGCACCCTGACGGACAACAACGGGCGCAAGGCAGATTTTCGCAATGTGATCCTGGTGATGACCACGAACGCAGGGGTTCAGGAGACCCAGCGCAAGTCCATCGGTTTCCAGCAGCAGGACATGAGCCACGATGCCATGGCGGTGATCAACAAGACGTTCAGTCCGGAGTTCCGCAACCGGCTCGATCACACCATCTGGTTCAACCATCTCGACATGGGAGTGATCCATCAGGTGGTCGACAAGTTCATCGTCGAGTTGCAGGTTCAGCTGGATGCCAAGGGCGTTTCACTGGAGGTGTCTGAAGAGGCGCGCCACTGGTTGGCAGAGAAAGGGTATGACAGGGCAATGGGGGCAAGACCCATGGGCCGGCTCATTCAGGAGCACCTCAAGAAACCCCTGGCCAACGAGATCCTGTTTGGTTCCCTGGTCGATGGCGGCATTGTGAAGGTCGAGCTGGTGAACAACAGCCTCAGCTTTGATTTTCAGGTCAACGTTGAAGCTGTCTCTCACTGACTGTGAGCAAGGCCGGAAATGACAAAAAACCCCAACCGAGAGGCTGGGGTTTCTTGCTGAATTCCTGGCTTAGCGAGAGCGGAAAACAATACGTCCCTTGGAGAGATCGTACGGAGTCAGAGCCACCGTTACTTTGTCCCCAGTCAGGATACGGATGTAGTTTTTGCGCATCTTGCCGGAAATATGAGCGATAACCACGTGACCATTTTCCAGTTCCACACGGAACATGGTATTGGGCAAGGTTTCGAGAATGGTACCCTGCATCTCAATACTGTCTTCTTTAGCCATTGAATCCTCTTGATAAGCCACAACAAAAAACCGCTGGATCATGCCGGATTTAAGGCTATGTGTAAAGTTTACTCGGGCTTGGTGTCGATTTTTTTCCATTCGCCCTGTACCAGCAGCTCATGGGGCAGGTATTGGCGCTTGTAATTCATCTTGCGGCACTCCTCCACCAGATACCCCAGATAGAGCCACTGACGACCGGTACGTCTGGCCAGTTCCAACTGGCTCAGGATGGCGAAGGTGCCGAGCGACCGGTCGGCATAGTCGGGGTCGAAGAAGGTGTACATGGCGCTTAGGGAGTGGGGAAGCAGGTCCGTGGTGGCCACGCCGATGAGGCGACCCTCCTTGCGTATCTCCAGATAAAGGGGGGGCATCCAGTCGCAGTGCAGGAACCCCTTGTATTGGGTCCGGCTCGGTGGATACATGCTGCCATCCCGATGACGCTCACGGATATAGCGTTCATAGAGCTGGTAATACTCGGGCTTGTCGTCATAGCTCAGTACGAGTTCGAGATCTCGGTTCAACTGGCGGATGCGTTTCTGCCCACGGCTCGGGGTGAAGCGTTCACTGTGTATGCGCAAGGATTGGCAGGCGCTGCAGGCGGGGCAGTGAGGACGATAGATGTCGTTGCCACTGCGCCGGAATCCTGCCGTCAGCAGCCGTTCGTACCCGGCGGCGTTGAGCAATTCATGGTCCATCAGGACCAGCAACTGCTCCTGCTCGTGACCGAGGTAGCTGCACGGGTGCTTGGGGGTCAGCCCGACCTTGAGGATCACTTCTTCACTCATAGGCTGATTCTCCTCGGTTGCCAGCATCCCTCTTGCAACGGTTGCCGGGTCAGGGTGGCCAGGGTGGTCAGAAAGCGCTGCCTTGGCCACTCCTGGACGCCCAGCGTGGCCAGAAAATCGTTTTGCATCTGGCAGTCGATGAGGGCACCGCCGTGCCCTGCAAAGTGGCGACAGAGGGCCACCATGGCCAGTTTGGCGCCATTGTCGATGCGGCTGAACATGGATTCACCACAAAAGAGTCGGCCCAGGGAGAGGCCATAGAGACCTGCCTGCAACTGATCATCCTGCCAGATCTCGATGGAGTGGGCATGACCGAGACGATGAAGGCGCCGATAGGCGTCGATCATGGGGGCACTTATCCAGGTGCCGCTGGCGGTGCGACGGGGCGCGGCGCAGGCTGCAATGACGTCATCAAAGGCGCGATTGATGTAAATCTCGAAGGGGGTGCGGCGCAAACACTTCTGCAGGCTGCGGCCGATGTGGAGTTCCTCGGGCACGATGACTCCCCTGGGGTCCGGTGACCACCACAGCAGTGGCTGATGGGGTTCATTCCATGGAAAGATTCCGCTGTGATAAGCTGCCAGCAATCGAGCGGGGGAGAGATCTCCCCCAATCGCGAGCAGCCCGTTGGGCTCTTCCAGCGCATGGCTGGGGGAGGGAAACCAGCACAGCTCATCATCCAGTTCGGTAAGATAGCGAGACATAAGGCAGAGGTTCATAGATGAAGGCCATTATCCTGATAGTATCCAGCTTGCTTGGCTTTGTCACGGCGCCGGCCTGGAGTGCGGTGTATGAACGCAACACGGCGCGTCCGGTGGAGCAGGTGGTCTTCGGCCAGGTGGATGCGGTGCGCAACATCACCCAGCGCCAGATGGTGGAATCGGAGCATTCCGGCTGGAAAACGCTGGGAGGGGCTGTGCTTGGCGGGCTGCTCGGCAACCAGTTTGGCGGTGGGCACGGGCGGGAGATTGCCACAGCGGTCGGGGCGCTGGCGGGAGCGGCGGCGGTGCAGCAGTTTCAGTCAGGGGGCAGCGTGGTGGAGAACAAGCTGGTGGAGCTGCTGATCCGCAACGAGCAGAACGGGCTCATCAACGTGATCCAGGATTACGATCCGGCCATGGTCTTTGCGCAGGGCGACAAGGTGCGCATCCTCTATTTCAGCGATGGGGTGCGGGTCGACAAGACCTATTGAACGGTGAAGAAGGGATTGACCCGGCGGCCACCACACAAGGGGCGCCGGGCGGTACTACACGGAGTGTCTCTGCTGATGCTTGCTCAGACGTCCTGACAGACTATCTTGTCTCGCCCGGTATTCTTTGCCTGATACAACTGGCGATCTGCCTCGCTCAGCGCCTCGTCCATGGAGAGCCGCCCGACATTGATGACGCCGAAACTGGCGCGCACAAAGAGCGATATCTCCCGCGACAGCGGTTGCTGGCGCATTTGCAGACGAAGCCCTTCCAGCCGCTTGAGCAGCACGGGGACGGGGCAGTGGGGCACCATCAGGGCAAATTCTTCGCCACCGAATCGGGCTATCATGGCATCCGGGAAGAACTGGGTGAGCAGCCTGGCCAGGTGACAGAGCAGCTGATCGCCGATGGCGTGACCCCAGTGATCATTGACCTGCTTGAAGTGATCCACGTCGAGCACGCACAGGGAGAGCTGCGCCTGATGGCGCTGATGCTCCTCGAACCACTTTTGACCCTCGTTGAACCAGTAACGTCTGTTGTAAAGCCCGGTCAGGTAGTCTCGGTTGGCCGATTCCTGGATGTTGTTGAACTGCTCAAGGGCCTCCAGGTTGTGGCTGACCCGGCACTGCAGCTCCTCGGGTTCAAAGGGCTGATTGAGAAAATCATTCGCCCCTTGCTTGAGGTAGCGTGCCGAGAGGCCGTGTTTGTCCGACACCGAGATGCCGATGATGGCGAGCTGCTGCTTGCTGTAGCGCTCGCGCAGCATTCGCACCAGGCTGATGCCGTCGATCTCCGGCATGTAGTAGTCCACCAGCATCAGGCGAATGGCGGGGTGCTGCTCGAGCTGCGCCAGCGCATCGCGGGCTGAATTGGCCTCGTGCACCTGCAACAACTGCTTGCGCAACTGGGCCACGGTGCGGTGACGGGAGGTGCGTGAATCGTCGACCACCAAGACTTCGATGGCCTGGTTGAGGTAGAGGCGGTGCACCAGACCGACGGCATATTGCAGGGAGTGACGTGAATCCTTCATCACGTAGTCCAGCACCCCGGCCTCCAGCCAGGCTTCCCGCTTCTCTTCGCTGATGTCGGCCGTCAGGATCACCACCGGCAGCCCACGCTCCCTCAGCACATTGACAGCCTCTCCACCGGGGGCGTCCGGCAGGGTAAGATCCACCAAGGCGACCACATAATCTTCCCCATGGCAATCGCGAGCCCCTTCAAGGGTATCGAAGGCGTCGATTTCCAGCCCGGTCTGTTGCGCAATGGCCTGGGTCAGCATGCGGCGTACCGTCAGGCTGTCTTCCACTATCATTATTTTTCGTTTCATCCTGCTCCTTGCAATAAAAAAGGGCATGCCAACTGGCATGCCCTTTATATCCTTCCGATTATTGTGCGTCCAGATATCGCTCAGCATCGAGGGCGGCCATGCAGCCGGTCCCTGCGGAGGTGATCGCCTGGCGGTAGACGTGGTCGGCCACGTCGCCGGCGGCGAACACGCCCGGGATGCTGGTCTGGGTTGCGAACCCTTCCAGTCCGCCACGCACTTTCAGATAGCCGTTTTCCATCGCCAGCTGCCCTTCGAAGATCTGGGTGTTGGGCTGGTGACCGATGGCGATGAAGACCCCCATCAGCGGCAGCTCGGAGGTGGTGTCATCCCGGGTGCTGCGCAGGCGCACGCCGGTGACGCCCATGTCGTCACCCAGAACTTCGTCCAGGGTCTGATGGGTGTGCAGGACGATATGGCCGCTCTCGACCTTGTCGTTGAGGCGCTTGATCAGGATCTTCTCGGCGCGGAACTCGTCGCGGCGATGGATGAGGTGCACTTTTTTGGCGATGTTGGCCAGATAGAGTGCCTCTTCCACGGCGGTGTTGCCGCCGCCGACCACGGCCACTTCCTGATTGCGGTAGAAGAAGCCGTCACAGGTGGCGCAGGCGGAGACGCCGCGGCCCTTGAAAGCCTCTTCGGAGGGCAGACCCAGGTATTTGGCGGAGGCGCCGGTGGCGAGGATCAGCGCATCGCAGGTGTATTCACCGTTGTCGCCCTTGAGGCGGAAGGGACGCTCGGTCAGCGTCACTTCATTGATGTGATCAAAGAGGATGCGGGTATCGAACTTCTCTGCATGCTCTTTCATGCGCTCCATCAGGGCCGGGCCGGTCAACCCTTCTGCGTCCCCTGGCCAGTTTTCCACTTCGGTGGTGGTGGTCAGCTGACCACCTTGCTGCATGCCGGTGATGAGCAGGGGATTGAGGTTGGCGCGAGCGGCATAGACGGCCGCAGTGTAACCTGCCGGGCCGGATCCCAGGATCAGCAGTTTGCTGTGAGTGACTTGGCTCATGATGTGATTTCCGAGACGTGATGAGTTTGCGCGATTGTAGGTAATTCGTGATCCGTGGTCAAAGGCCAGCGCATCGATTGGGGCAATCGCCAACAAGAGGGGTGAGCCGGGGATGGCAGGCATAAAAAAAACGCCCATCGCGGGCGGATTTTCACTCATCTACCTCCCTTTGCAGGGACGCGATCAGTTCAGCAGAGTCAGGGGATCCGTGTAAGCCAGGTTGTGGGCCACGGCAACCTCCTTGCAGGTGATTTTGCCCGCCATCACGTTCAGGCCGCGCAATAGGTGGGGATCGGCGAGCAGTGCGTTGCGATAGCCCTGTTCGGCCAGCTTGATGATGAAGGGGAGGGTGGCGTTGTTCAGGGCCACGGTAGAGGTCCGCGCCACGGCACCCGGCATGTTGGCCACGCAGTAGTGCACCACCTCGTCGACGATGAAGGTGGGATCTTCATGGGTGGTGGCATGGGAGGTCTCGACACAGCCGCCCTGGTCGATGGCCACGTCCACGATGGCTGCACCGGGTTTCATACGAGCAATGTGGTCACGGCTGACAAGTTTTGGCGCAGTGGCGCCAGGCACCAGCACGCCGCCGATGACCAGGTCCGCCGCCAGCAGATGGCGCTCCAGGGTCTCGCGGTTGGAGTAGACCACCTTGGCAGCCCCTTGGAACTCGCTGTCGAGACGGCGCAGGGTATCGACGTTGTTGTCGAGGATGGTGACGTCGGCACGCAGGCCGACGGCCATGCGGGCTGCGTTGGAGCCCACCACACCACCACCGATGATCACCACCTTGGCCGGTTCCACACCGGGCACACCGCCGAGCAGCACGCCGCTGCCGCCACGGGATTTCTCCAGTGCCTGGGCACCGGCCTGAATAGACATGCGTCCGGCCACTTCCGACATGGGGGCCAGCAGGGGCAGACCGCCACGACCGTCTGTGACGGTTTCATAGGCGATGCAGACGGCACCACTGTCGATGAGATCCTGGGTCTGGGCCAGGTCCGGCGCCAGATGCAGATAGGTAAAGAGGGTCTGGCCGGGACGCAGCATGGCCCGTTCCACTGCCTGGGGTTCCTTGACCTTGACGATCATCTCCGCCTTGGCGAAAACTTCGGCAGCGGAGGCCAGGATCTCGGCTCCGGCAGCCAGATAATCTGCGTCACTGAACCCAATGCCATTTCCTGCGCCGCTTTGGACGAAAACAGTATGGTTTCGTGCTGTCAGTTCACGTACACTGGCCGGAACCATGCCTACGCGATATTCATGGTTTTTTATTTCCTTAGGTACACCGATAATCATGCTATCCCTCGTCTATCGATTGGTGGTTTATGTTGCCTAGATGTTAAGCGATATTTGCGCCTAGTATATTCAGGTATTGACAGGATTTGTGACCATTATTATAAAGTGACTGGTGATTCTTACCAAAAAATAGCCAAAGGATGGAATTAAATGATGGAAGCTAAGAGTCGGCTAAAGGATTTGGACAGGATTGACCGCAACATTCTGAATGAACTGCAAAAGGATGGCAGGATTTCGAACGTTGAGTTGTCCAAACGAGTTGGCCTGAGTCCCACACCGTGTCTGGAACGGGTTCGTCGCCTGGAGCGACAAGGGTATATCGAAGGATATGCCGCCATTCTGAACCCTCATTATCTGGACGCGTCTCTGCTGGTGTTCGTGGAAATTACCCTCAATCGTGGCGCCCCCGATGTGTTCGAGCAGTTCAACAAGGCTGTTCAGGTGCTCGAAGAGATCCAGGAGTGCCATCTGGTGTCCGGTGATTTCGACTATCTGCTCAAGACCCGCGTCAGCGACATGTCCGCTTACCGCCGCCTGCTGGGTGAAACCCTGCTGCGTCTGCCGGGCGTGAACGACACCCGCACCTACGTGGTGATGGAAGAGGTCAAACAGAGCAGTCGTCTGGTGATCAGCACCCGATAAGCGGGGTTGTGCTGTGACTTGCAAGTTCCATGACGAGTCACGATAGTCAGAAACGAGCGGCCGGTCCGCTCGTTTCTTCTTATAGAGAGTTTCAGGCCCGCCCTCAGGCACTGGCTGACAATCGGTGGGCTTTTCAGGGATACTAGGCCCCCTATCCCCGCATTCATGTTTTCACAAAGGAGCCGGAGTTTGGCCGATAAAAAGCTGTTTACTCCTTTATCAGGTACACAACGGATCTTCGAGGCCGTCTTGATCGCCATCACCTTGATGGCTGCCTATCTTTTGCTTGCCCTGCTGACCTACCATCCCGCCGATCCCGGCTGGTCGCAAACCTCCTGGCAAGGGGAGGTGAAAAACCTCGCGGGCAGCGCCGGTGCCTGGCTCGCCGACATCACCATGTTTACCTTCGGGGCCTTCTCCTATCTGGTGCCCCCTCTGGTGGTGCTGCTTGGCTGGAGCCTGTTCTGGCGCCCGAGCAAGCTGCTGGAAGTGGATTACCTCACCCTGTCGGTACGGATCATCGGCTTCGTGCTGACGGTGCTTGGCATGTCCGCCATCGCCAGCATGAACTTCAACGACTTGCAGAACTTTTCCGCCGGCGGCCTGGTGGGGGATGTGATCGCCTCCGCCGTGGTGCCGCTGTTTGGCGGCGTGGGGGCCAACCTGATGCTGCTCTGCTTCGTGGCGACCGGCATCACCCTCTTTACCGGCTGGTCCTGGCTCACCATTGTCGAGCGCATCGGTGCCGCCTGCACCGGCTCAGTCAGCGCCATCTACCATTTCCCCACCACCCTGGGCCGCTGGCTCACCGGTGGCTGGCGCCAGCCCCGCTATGAGGGGCCGGATCCCCTGCTGGAAGGGGGCGTGGGCAGCTTCGATCAGGAAGAGGATGACGAAGACCCCCACGGCAGCTGGACACGCAACCCCAAGGCGAAGAATCGCGCTCAAAAGACAAAAGCTGACGAATGGCTGCCGGAGCTTGACGAAGACACCTTCCAGTTCGATCCGCAGTTTGACGACGAAGAGGACGAGGCTCCGGCGCCTGCCGCCAAGGGCAAGCGCGTGGCCAATGGCCGTCCGCGTCCCGCCGTGCGCCAGGAAGAAGATGACCTCGACTTGCCCTGGGCGGAGGGGGATGACGAACCCGATGCTCCCGTTGCCGCTGCGCCGGTGAAAGCCAAGCGCCGTCCCCAGCCCGGTCTGGCCCCTTTACCGAGCATCGATCTGCTGGACAGGCCGCCCGCCAAGACCCAGATGATGAGCAAGGACGAGCTGGAGCGCATGGGCCGGCTGGTGGAGGCGAAGCTCGCCGATTACAACGTGCAGGCCAAGGTGGTGGGCGTCTATCCCGGTCCCGTCATTACCCGCTTCGAACTGGACCTGGCGCCGGGCATGAAGGCGAGCAAGATCACCAATCTTTCCCGGGATCTCGCCCGTTCTCTCTCTGCCAGCAGCGTGCGGGTGGTGGAGGTGATCCCGGGCAAGACGTTCGTCGGGATCGAGCTGCCCAACCGGGTACGCCAGACCGTCTACCTGCGGGAAACCCTCGACTGCGAGGCGTTCGCGGCCAGCCGCAATCCGCTCACCATGGGGCTGGGTCAGGACATCGCGGGGGAACCCGTGGTGGTGAACCTCGCCAAGATGCCTCACCTGCTGGTGGCCGGTACCACGGGCTCGGGCAAGTCGGTGGGGGTGAACACCATGATCATCTCCATGCTCTACAAATCCTCCCCCGAGGATCTGCGCTTCATCATGATCGACCCCAAGATGCTGGAGCTCTCGGTCTATGAAGGCATTCCGCATCTGCTGACCGAGGTGGTCACCGACATGAAGGATGCCGCCAACGCCCTGCGCTGGTGCGTAGGCGAGATGGAGCGTCGTTACAAGCTGATGTCCGCGGTCGGGGTGCGCAACCTCAAGGGGTACAACGACAAGGTGTTGGCCGCCATCGAGGCGGGGGATCCCCTGGTCGACCCCCTGTGGCGTCCGGGCGACTCCATGGATCAGATGCCGCCGGAGCTGGAAAAACTGCCCCACATCGTGGTGGTGGTGGACGAGTTCGCCGACATGATGATGATCGTCGGCAAGAAGGTGGAGGAGCTTATCGCCCGTATCGCCCAGAAGGCGCGGGCGGCCGGTATTCACCTTATCCTCGCGACCCAGCGTCCGTCGGTGGATGTCATTACCGGCCTCATCAAGGCCAACATCCCGACCCGTATCTCCTTCCAGGTGTCGAGCAAGATCGATTCGCGCACCATCCTGGACCAGGGGGGCGCCGAATCCCTGCTCGGCATGGGTGACATGCTCTACATGCCTGCCGGCACCTCCAACCCCACCCGTGTCCACGGTGCCTTCGTCGATGACCACGAGGTACACAAGGTGGTGGCGGACTGGAAACTGCGTGGCGAGCCGGATTACATCGACGAGATCCTCTCCGGCGAGTCGGACGGCGAGGGCAGCGGTGGCGACTTCGGCGGGGGCGGCGATGAAGAGCTCGATCCCCTGTTCGACGAGGCGGTGGCCTTCGTGGTGGAATCCCGCCGTGGCTCCACCTCCAGCGTCCAGCGCAAGTTCAAGATCGGTTACAACCGGGCGGCCCGTCTCATCGAGCAGATGGAAAACCAGGGCATCGTCAGCGCCCCGGGCGGCAACGGCCAGCGCGACGTGCTGGCACCGCCGCCGGTTCGTGACTAAGCCTAACTCCTGTATCATTCTGGCCATGCCCTCTGCGGGCGTGGCCTTTTATCGAGAACCTCCCTATGAAGAGCCTGATGAAAAAACAACTGTTGATGGGTTCCATTCTGCTGGTCGCCAGCAGCCAGGTATGGGCCGATGCGGCCAGTGATCTCAAGGAGAAGCTCTCCTCCGTCAATGTCTTCTCCGCGACATTTGCCCAGACCGTTTATGACAGCAAGGGCAAGGAGCTGCAAAAGGCGAGCGGCTCCCTGCTGGTGCAGCGGCCCAACCGCTTCAACTGGCACACTACCTCCCCGGACGAGAGCCTGATCGTGGCCGATGGCAAGGATGTGTGGGTGTACGACCCCTTCGTCGAGCAGGTCACCGCTCTCAAGATGAAGGATGCGGTGCTCAACACCCCCTTCGTGCTCATCGCGGGCAACGACAACAGCCTCTGGAAGAACTATGACGTGACCCAGGAAGGGGATGTCTATACCGTCACCAGCCGCAACAAGGACGAGCTGATCGCCTCCTTTCGCATCACCTTCGACCGTCAGAACAACATCAGTCGCTTCGACGTGAAAGAGGCCCAGGGCCAGTGGAGCGAGTTCACCCTGAGCAGCTTCAACCGCAAGCCGGTGCTCAAGGGCAACGAATTTGTCTTCAAGATCCCGAAGGGGGTCGAGCTGGACGACCAGCGCTGATGAGCCAGCCGTTACCGGCGTTATCGTCTGACCGGGCGTTGTTTATGACCGGTCAGATGCAAGGTCAATGCAGATGAGCAATTTATCCCTGGATTTCTCCTCGGACTTTCGTCCGCTGGCGGCCCGGATGCGGCCGCAAACCCTCGAGCAGTACATCGGCCAGCAGCATATCCTGGGACCGGACAAGCCCCTGCGAAAAGCGATCCTGGCGGGGCACTGCCACTCCATGATCCTCTGGGGGCCCCCCGGCACCGGCAAGACCACGCTGGCAGAACTGGTTGCCCACTACTGCCAGGCGGAGGTGGAGCGGCTCTCCGCGGTCACCTCCGGTATCAAGGAGATCCGCGCGGCCCTCGACAAGGCGAAGGAGAACGGCTGGCGCGGGGTGCGCACCATCCTATTCGTGGATGAAGTCCACCGCTTCAACAAGAGCCAGCAGGATGTCTTCCTGCCCCACATCGAAGACGGCACCATCACCTTCATCGGCGCCACCACCGAGAACCCCTCGTTCGAGCTCAACAACGCGCTGCTCTCCCGGGCCCGGGTCTATCTGCTCAAGAGGCTGGAGGAGCAGGACATCCTCGCCATGATCGATCAGGCTATGCAGGACCCGCGCGGTCTCAATGACCCTAGCCTGCGCTTTGCCCCCGGGGCCAAGGAGGCGCTGGCGAAAGCCGTGGACGGGGACGGGCGCAAGTCTCTGAACTATCTGGAGCTCCTGGCCGACATGGCCGAGGCCGACAGCTCAGGGGCGCGAGTGATCGACAGTACCTTGCTCGCCGCCGTGGTGGGGGAGCACGTGGCCCGTTTCGACAAGGGCGGCGATCACTTCTACGACCTCATCTCGGCGGTGCACAAGTCCATTCGCGGCTCGGCGCCGGATGCGGCCCTCTACTGGTATGCCCGCATGGTGAGCGCCGGCTGCGATCCCCTCTACATCGCCCGCCGCTTGCTGGCCATTGCCTCGGAAGACGTGGGCAACGCCGATCCCCGTGCCATGCAGGTGGCGCTCTCGGCCTGGGACTGCTTCCATCGCATCGGCCCGGCGGAAGGGGAGCGGGCCATCGCCCAGGCCATCGTCTACCTCGCCTGCGCTCCCAAGAGCAATGCGGTCTACACCGCCTGGAAGGCGGCGCTTCACGACGCCAAGAACCTGCCGGACTTCGAGGTGCCGCCGCACCTTCGCAATGCACCGACCAAGCTGATGAGCGAGCTGGGCTACGGCGCCGAGTATCGCTACGCCCACGACGAGCCGGGGGCCTATGCCGCCGGCGAGCAGTACTTCCCCCCGGAGCTTGCCGGCAAGCAGTACTATCAACCCACCGAGCGGGGGCTTGAGAAGCAGATAGCCCAGAAGCTCGACTATCTGCATGAGCTGGACAAGCAGAGTCCGCGCAAGCGATAGGAAAGTCCTTCAGGCCCCTTGCCGGGAAAGCGCACGGCAAGGGCATCAGGGGAGGGGGTTTCCGGCAAAAACGGGCGCAATAGTCCCTGTTCGGGCGGGGGGGCGGTCTGCTACACTGCCCGTCTGACCCCGGTTGTCTTGGCCTTGCACCATCTTCTTGATTTCGAAGGCCCGATTCCGAAGGCAAAGGGGTGCGCCAACCGATGTTAACTTCCGGATCTGTTTCCCAACCCGGTCACGATGACCCGGGCCCAGATCCCATTAAAAAAAGTAGGTAAACCATGCTGGATCCCAAATATCTGCGCAGCGACATCACCGAAGCTGCCGCTCGTCTGGCGACACGTGGCTACGTTCTGGACGTAGCGGCGGTCAATGTTCTGGAAGAGAAACGCAAGGATCTGCAGTCCCGCACCCAGGAGCTGCAGGCCGAGCGCAACGCCCGCTCCAAGTCCATCGGTGAGGCTGCCCGTCGTGGTGAAGATGTTGCCCCCCTCAAGGCCGAGGTGACCAAGATCAACGACGAGCTCGAGACCAGCAAGGTCGAGCTGGAGGCCCTGCTGGCCCAGCTCAAGGGGATCGCCGACGCCATCCCCAACCTGCCGAGCGAGACCACCCCGGTGGGCCGTGACGAGAACGACAACGTGGAGGTCCGCCGCTGGGGCACTCCCCGTGAGTTCGATTTCCCGGTACGCGATCACATCGATCTGGGTGAGGCGGCCAAGGGGGTCGACTTCAAGAACGGCGTCAAGCTCTCCGGCGCCCGTTTCGTGGTAATGAAGGGCCAGATTGCCCGTCTGCACCGCGCCCTGGCCCAGTTCATGCTGGACCTGCACACCCTGCAGCACGGCTACACCGAGTGCTACGTGCCCTATCTGGTCAACCCGGACAGCCTGTACGGCACCGGCCAGCTGCCCAAGTTCTCCCAGGATCTCTTCAATACCGGCATCGAAGGGGAAGGGGAAGACGAAGGCAAGGTGCGCAAGTTCTCCCTCATCCCGACCTCCGAAGTGCCGCTCACCAACATGGCCCGTGACGAGATCTTCGACGAGCAGGAGCTGCCCATCAAGATGACCGCCCACAGCCCCTGCTTCCGCTCCGAAGCGGGCTCCTACGGTCGTGATACCCGTGGCCTCATCCGTATGCACCAGTTCGACAAGGTCGAGATGGTGCAACTGGTGCACCCGGAAAAATCCTGGGATGCCCTGGAAGAGATGGTGGGTCACGCCGAGAAGGTGCTGCAACTGCTGGAGCTGCCGTATCGCGTGATGGCGCTTTCCACCGGTGACATGGGCTTCTGCGCCGCCAAGACCTACGATCTGGAAGTGTGGCTGCCGGCCCAGAACACCTATCGCGAGATCTCCTCCGTCTCCAACTGCACCGACTTCCAGGCGCGCCGCATGCAGGCTCGCGTGCGCATCGACGGCAAGCCGCAGCTCATTCACACCCTGAATGGTTCCGGTCTGGCGGTGGGTCGTACCCTGGTGGCCGTGCTCGAGAACTACCAGCAGGCAGATGGCCGCATCGCCATCCCGGCTGCGCTGCAATCCTACATGGGCGGCCTGACCCACATCGGGTAAGCGCTCGTTGCAGACGACAACGCCATGGCATGCCATGGCGTTGTGCATTCTGGGCCCGGGAAACCCGCCGCAAGGGGAAGGGATAGCTCCCTTCGGGCCTGTAACACAATTTTATCAAGCATTGCGCAATCGTTTTTGTTAGACTGCGCCGCAATTTCGCAGGACATCTTTTTCTATGGTCTGGATTGATTACGCCATCATCGGCATCGTCGGTTTCTCCGCCCTCATCAGCCTGGTGCGCGGCTTTCTCAAGGAGGCCATGTCTCTGGTCACCTGGTTCGTCGCCTTTTTTATTGCCAGCCATTTCTATCCCGATCTCGCCGTCTATTTCACCTCTTTCTCCGACGCCATGGTTCGCAACGGTCTGGCCATCGCCGCCCTGTTCGTGGCGACCCTGATCCTCGGCAGCGTGGTGAACTACGTGGTGGGCCTGCTGGTGGAAAAGACCGGGCTTTCCGGCACCGACAGGGTGCTCGGGGTCTGTTTTGGCGCCATTCGCGGGGTGCTGATCGTCAGCGCCCTGCTGTTTTTCATGGATACCTTCACCAGCCTCTCCCAGAGCGACTGGTGGGTGGCGTCCAGGCTGGTTCCCGAGTTCAAGCCGGTGATCCAGTGGTTTTTCGGGTTCATGATGAACTCGTCCAGTTTTCTTCAACAGGTACAGTGACTTCGAGGTAGCAAAGACATGTGCGGTATTGTCGGTATAGTTGGCACCACCCCCGTCAATCAGGCCCTCTACGACGCCTTGACGGTGTTGCAGCACAGGGGACAGGATGCCGCCGGGATCGTGACCATTGACAGTGGAAACTTCCGGCAACGCAAGGCCAACGGTCTGGTGAAGGATGTGTTTGAAGTGCGCCACATGCAGCGCCTGAAAGGGAATATCGGCATCGGACACGTCCGTTATCCCACCGCAGGCAGCTCCAGTGCGGCAGAGGCGCAGCCGTTTTACGTGAACTCCCCCTACGGCATGGTGCTGGCCCACAACGGCAACCTCACCAACGCCAAGGAGCTCAAGGAGCAGCAGTTCAAGGTGGCCCGCCGCCACATCAATACCACCTCGGACTCCGAAGTGCTGTTGAACGTGCTGGCCCACGAGCTGGACTTGTGCGACAAGATGGCGCTGCGCCCGGAAGATATCTTCTCGGCGGTGCGCAAGGTGCACCAGCAGATCCGCGGCGCCTATGCCGTGGTCTCTCTGGTGATCGGCCACGGCCTCATCGGCTTTCGCGACCCCAACGGTATTCGCCCGCTGATCCTGGGTCGCCGGGTCGACGAGCAGGGGCAGGTGGAGTACATGCTCGCCTCCGAGAGCGTGGCCCTCGACGCCATCGGCTTCGAGACGGTGCGTGACGTCGCCCCGGGCGAGGCCATCTACATCACCGAGCAGGGCCAGCTCTTCTCCGAGCAGTGTGCGGAGAACCCGCAGATGAACCCCTGCATCTTCGAATACGTCTACTTCGCCCGTCCCGACTCCTTCATCGACAAGGTCTCCGTCTATGCCGCCCGCCTCAACATGGGTCGCAAGCTGGGCCAGAAGATCGCACGGGAGTGGGACGATCTCGACGTGGACGTGGTCATCCCCATCCCCGAGACTTCCTGCGACGTGGCGCTGGAAATCGCCCACACCCTGGGCCTGCCGTACCGTCAGGGCTTCGTGAAGAACCGCTACATCGGCCGTACCTTCATCATGCCGGGCCAGACCCAGCGCAAGAAGTCGGTGCGCCGCAAGCTCAACGCCATCAGCTCCGAATTCAAGGGCAAGAAGGTGTTGCTGGTGGACGACTCCATCGTGCGGGGCACCACCTCCGAGCAAATCATCCAGATGGCCCGTGAAGCGGGGGCCGCCAAGGTCTACTTCGCCTCGGCCGCACCGGAAATTCGCTTCCCCAACGTCTACGGCATCGACATGCCCACCGCCAACGAGCTCATTGCCCATGGCCGTGAAGTGGAAGAGGTGTGCAAGCTTATCGGTGCCGACGGCCTCATCTTCCAGGATCTGGAAGATCTGGAAGAGGCGGTGCGGGAGATCAACCCCGAGCTGCGCCACTTCGAGACCTCGGTCTTCAACGGTCACTATGTGACCTCCGACGTGGATCAGGGTTATCTGGACCACCTCAATGCCCTGCGCAGCGACGACAACAAGGCCGTGCGCGAGTGGCAGGAAGGGACCAGCAACCTCGAGATCTTCAACGAAGGCAGTTAAACGTTTTCAGATTGCCAGCGTGATGAACAACAGGGGGGCCTCGGCCCCCCTGTTGCATGGATGCGCCTTGCGGCGAAACTGAGGGGGGCTCAGGCCAGATCCTCCCCGTTGCTCGCGATCACCTTCTTGTACCACCAGAACGACTTCTTGCGCCGGCGGGTCAGGGTGCCATGGCCGGCGTCGTCCCGGTCCACGTGGACGAAGCCATAGCGCTTGCTCATCTCGCCGGTGGAGGCGGAGACGAGATCGATGCAGCCCCAGCTGGTGTACCCCATCAGGGGCACGCCGTCCTCGATGGCATCCCCCATGGCCTCGATGTGGGCGCGCAGGTAGTCGATGCGGTAGTCGTCCTCTATCTCCCCTAGCTCGTTCACTTCGTCCACTGCCCCCAGGCCGTTTTCCACCAGGAAGAGGGGCTTCTGGTAGCGATCGTGCAAGGTGTTGAGGGTGATGCGAAGGCCCAGGGGGTCGATGCCCCAGCCCCACTCGCTCACCTCGATGTGGGGATTGCGCAGGGACTTGACCACGTTGGCCTCGCTGGTGTTGCCCGCATTCATGTCGGCGGCGGCGCAGCGGGAGGCGTAGTAGCTGAAGGAGACGAAATCCACGGTGTGCCTGAGGATCTCGTCATCTTCCGGCCCCTTCACCAGGGTGACCCCCTTGTCACGAAATACCCTCTGCGCATAGGCCGGATAGGCGCCCCTGGCTTGCACGTCGATGACGAGGAGGTTCTCCCGATCTTTCTGGAGGGCGGTCCAGACGTCGGCGGGCTTGCAGGAGTAGGGGTAGAAGTTGCCCCCCGCCAGCATGCAGCCCACCTGGTTGGCCGGGTTCACCTCGTGGGCGATCCGGGTCGCCAGGGCGCTGGCCACCAGCTCGTGGTGGGCGGCCTGATACTTCACCTGATCCTGGTGCTCCCCTTGCTCGAACACCAGCCCCGCCCCGGAGAAGGGGCTGTGCAGCAGGATGTTGATCTCGTTGAAGGTGAGCCAGTACTTCACCAGGCCGTCGAACTGCTCGAAGCAGGTGCGGGCGTAGCGGGTGAAAAACTCCACCATCTGGCGGTTGCGCCAGGAGCCGTACTCGGTCACCAGGTGCATGGGCACATCGAAGTGGCACAGGGTCACCAGGGGCTCGATGTTGTACTTTCTGCACTCCTCGAACACCGCGCGGTAGAAGGCGATGCCCTCGGCATTGGGCTCGCGCTCGTCCCCCCTGGGGTAGAGACGGGCCCAGGCGATGGAAGTGCGAAACACGGTGAAGCCCATCTCGGCCATCAGGGCGATGTCCTCCCGATAGCGGTGATAGAAGTCGATGGCCCCGTGGCTTGGGTAGAACTCGTCATCTTGCAGGGTGATGCGCTTCTCCTGGCCGAGTTTGACCGCCATGCGGCGCGGGCCATGGGGGATCATGTCTACCGTGGTCAGCCCCTTGCCCCCCTCGAGATAGCCACCCTCCGCCTGATTGGCGGCCAGGGCACCGCCCCAGAGAAAGCCCTCGGGAAATCTTGTTAACGACATCTGTTACCTCTTGTCATGTCTGAATGGGGTGTCACAGCCCGGCCTGCGCCTGGCTGGTGGCGACGGGTTGCACGGGCTCGGCGCGGGAGGCCGGGCTCTCGACCGGGATGTCCTCGAACCCCATCACCAGGGTCAGCACGAAGGAGAGCACCACCGAGAGGGCCATCACGCCGAACACCCAGGCGATGGTCATGGGGTTGGCCGGATCGAAGAACTGCACGCTGGTAAAGAGCCCGGGGGCGGCCATGGAGTGGCTGGCGAGCCCCGCCATGCCGGCGACGGCACCGCAGACAAAGCCGCTGATGAGGCTCGCGATGAGCGGACGCTTGAGGCGCAGGGCCACACCGTAGAGCGCGGGTTCGGAGATCCCCGCCATGATGGCGGAGGCGGCCGCCGCGAGCGCCGTCTGGCGCAGTTCCGGGTTTCGGGTGCGCCAGGCCACCGCCAGGGACGAGCCGCCAAGAGAGAGATTGGCGCCAATTTCGGAGGGCATCACCATGCCTTCCTTGCCGGTCTCGGCGATGGTCTGGATGATGGTCGGGGTGAAGACGCGGTGCATGCCGGTCATCACCAGCAGGGGCCAGAGCGCCCCCATGATGGCCACCGACAGCCAGCCCAGGTAGTCGTGGACCGTGTAGACCAGGCCGGAGATGGCGGTGCCAATCCAGATGCCGACGGGGCCGATGAAGAGGATGGCCAGCGGCGCCGCGATCAGCACGATCAGCATGGGTTTGAGGAAGTTCTTGGTGACCGCCGGGGTGATGCGGTCGACCCAGCCCTCGATGTAGGAGAGGCACCAGGTCATCACCAGCGCCGGAATGACGGTGTAGGTGTATTTGACCGCGGTCACCGGGACCAGGGCGAAAGTCACCTGCTCCCCTTCGGCGGCTCTGGCCATCAGCTCGATGAAGCTGGGGTGCACCAGCACGCCTGCGATGGCGATGGCCAGGGACATGTTGGTCTTGAACTTGACGGCGGCGGAGGCGGCCACCATCAGGGGCAGGAAGAAGAAGGCCCCATCCCCGGCCACCGTGAGGATGGTGAGGGTCGAGGAGCCTTTCTCCAGCACGCCGGTCATCTCCAGCACCATGGCCAGCAGCTTGAGCATGGAGCCGCCGATGATGGCCGGGATGAGGGGGGACATGGTGCCGATCAGGGCGTCGAGGATGGCGGCGCCCATGCGGCGCAGGCTCCAGCCAGCGGAAGCCTCCGCAAGCGGAGTCTGCCCGCCGCCCTGGGGCAGCAGGGCCAGCACCTCGCGATAGGCGTGGGAGACGGTGTTGCCGATGATCACCTGACACTGGTTGTCCGCCTGCACCACCCCGAGCACGCCGGTGATCGCCTTGAGGGCAGGGCCATTGACCCGGGCGGGATCGCCCAGCACAAAGCGCAGCCGCGTCATGCAGTGGGTCACGGCGACGACGTTGTCGGCGCCGCCGAGTGCGGTGATGACGGTACCGGCCAGAGCCGCATAGTTTTTTGACATCGAGGTAGATCCTTTTAACCAAGTGGGCCTGCTCGCCCCCGCCGCCGCGAAGGGCGGGAACGCGCATGAAACTGAATGTGGAACCGGTTCCACATAGAGTGCGCGGCCTGAGCGCGGGAGACAAGCATCTTGTACAGCGAGCGTCCGGATCCGTGAATGGCATCACTGAACCCGGGCCTGCACGCCATTCGTGCGACGACAAGCCGGGGGCGGTGCAGTACACTGCGCCCCGTTACGAGCAAGGGAGAACACAATGACGACGATGCTGGAGGTGGCAAGGCGGGCAGGGGTGTCGAAGGCGACGGTCTCCCGGGTGTTGTCGGGCAATGGTTACACCAGCCAGGAGACCCGGGACCGGGTGCAGCAGGCCATCGAGGAGTGCGGCTATCGCCCCAACCTGGTGGCGAGGCAGCTGGCGACCAGGCACACCCGGACCCTGGGACTGGTGGTCACCAACACCCTCTACCACGGCGTCTACTTCGGCGAGCTGCTCTCCCAGGTGGCGCGGATGACCGAGGATCGCGGGCGCCAGCTCATACTGGCGGACGGCAAGCACAGCGCCGACGAGGAGCGCCAGGCCATCCAGTATCTGCTCGATTCCCGTTGCGATGGCGTCATCATCTATCCGCGCTTTCTTGGGGTGGAGGAGATGGACGAGATCATCGAGCAGCATGAGCAGCCCATCATGGTGCTCAACCGGCGTCTGAGCCGCCATCCGGCCCACTGCGTCTATGCGGACCAGCAGGCGGCGGCGGAGGCGGTGGTGGACAAGCTGGTGGCCATGGGGCACAGGGAGATCGCCTTCATCGCAGGCTCTGCGGATTCCCCCACTGGCGCCGAGCGTCTGGCCGGCTACCGGCAGGCGCTGATCCGGCACGGCATCCCCGTGCAGGAGACCTTGATCGCCCCCGGCAAATGGACCCCCGCCTGTGGCGCGGCCGCCGTCTCGACCTTGCTGGCGCGAGGCGCTCGCTTCAGCGCCCTGGTGGCCAGCAACGATGACATGGCGATCGGGGCGATCAAACGGCTGCACGAAGCCGGTGTGATGGTGCCTGACGAGGTTTCGGTGGTGGGGTTTGACGACATTCCCCTGGCCCCTTACGTCATTCCCGCGCTGTCGAGCGTCAAGATGCCGGTGAACGGGATGATCCAGGAGACCATCAACCGCCTGATCACCATGGTGGAGGAGGGGAGCCGGGACGCACTGCCCGCCTTCAGCTGCACCCTGATCCGCCGCGACTCCCTCAGGCGTCTGACGGGCTGAGTCATGATGGCGGTGGGCAGGCCGGGCGGGATCCGTTAGCATAGGCCCCCCGGCGCCAGGCGCCGCGTGTCGTATCAACAGATGAGAGTTCAGATGGATGACCTGTTAGCCCCCGTTCGTCAGTTCCTGCATTGCGAGACCCCGGATGAGTGGGTGGAAATGGCGCGGGATCCCGCCCAGTTGCCGACCCTGCTTATCGATCACGCCAACTGCGAGAACAAGGCGGCACTCACCGCCCACAGCCTGGTGCGCCGCTACTGCCTGCCCAAGGAGAAGCGTCACCTGCTGCCCAAGCTGACCTTCTACCGGGAGCTCGATGCCTTGCCGGAGAAGGCGGAGATCCTCGGCAAGCGCACCATGGGCGAATCAGACAGGAGCGTGTTTGCCGAGCTGGAGCGCAATCCCCTGCTGTTCCCCATGGTGCGCCTCATCCAGGAGGAGTTGCACCACTTCGAGCAGGTGCTGGAGATCATGGCCGCACGGGGCATCCCCTATGGTCCCGTCACCGCCTCCCGCTATGCCCGCAGCCTGCTGACCCATGTGCGCACCTACGAGCCGGCCGCCGTGGTGGACAAGATGATCATCGGTGCCTATATCGAAGCGCGATCCTGCGAGCGTTTTGCCAGGTTGGCCCCTCATCTGGACGAGGAGCTGGGCCGCTTCTATGTCTCCCTGCTGCGCTCGGAGGCGCGTCACTATCAGGACTACCTGGCCCTGGCACAGACGTTCGCAGACGAAGACATCAGCGAGCGAGTGGCCTTCTTCGGTCGCCTGGAGGCCGAGCTCATCTGTTCGCCGGATCCGCAATTCCGGTTCCATAGCGGACTGCCTGTCAGATCTGACAGTTGTTGAGGTGACGGGGGCTGCCTACCATTCCCCTGTTCCTACTACGAGCGACGCAATCACTTTTTGAGCGCAATCCCCCGGCGACTGATGAGACATCAGGCCGGGTTTTTTTATGTCTGGCGCAAGGGGAAACGCGCCGCGGGATCAGCGGCGGTATTCGTTGTTGTAGTTCTGAATGAGGCGGCGGGTGACATCGTGCTGGGGGTCGGCGAAGACCCGCAAGGTCTTGCCGCGCTCCACCACACGGCCTTCGTGCATCACCAGCACCTCGTCGCTGATGTGGCTGACGATCCCCAGATCGTTGGCCACCAGCACATAGCTCAGCCCCATGGTCTCCTGCATCTCCAGCAGCAGGTTGATGATCTGGGAGCGTACCGAAATATCCAGGGTCGAGAGCGCCTCGTCCGCCACCACTATCTTGGGATTGAGGATGAGCGCCCGTGCCAGCCCCACCCGCTGCTGCTGGCCGGCGGAGAGCATCTGGGGATAGAAGAGGGCGTGGTCGGGCAGCATGCCCACCATGCGCAGGGTCTGGATCACCTTCTCCCGGCGCTCCTCCTCGCTCAGGGCCGTGTTGAGGCGAAGGGGGGTCTCCAGGATCTGGCCGACCCGGATTTTCCGGTTAAGGGAGGTGTTGGGGTCCTGGAAGATCATCCGCAGCAGCTTGCAGCGGGTCTGGTAATCGCCGTGGACCATGGGTTGCCCCTCGATGGCGATCTTCCCGCCGCTCGGTTCAATCATGCCCGCCAGAATGCGGGCCAGGGTGCTCTTGCCCGAGCCCGCCTCCCCGACGATGGCCAGGGTCTGGCCCACCTCGAGATCGAACGAGAGGGGCTTTATCGCCTCCACAGCGCGGCGCCTGAACAGGCCGGTGCGGTTCTGATAGGTCTTGCACAGGCCCCTGACCTGCAACAGGGAAGGTTCGGTCACGACGTGGTCTCCTTGGGTGCGCTCGCCGGATAGAGGGGCTGACGGGGCGGGCAGGTGCCCCGGATCAGGGTCTGGTGCCGATTCATTTCTTCGGTTCTTCCATGTTGAGCGGGAAGTGGCAACTGAACTGATGCCCCTTGACCTTGCTCATCAGCGGCGTCTGCACGCACTGCTTCTGGGCGTAGGGGCAGCGTGGGCCGAGGCGGCAGCCGATGGGCAGATGCTGCAGCGGCGGTATCACCCCGGGCAGGGTCTCGAGCCGAGACTTGTGGCGCACCAGTTTGTCAAAGTCCGGGATGGACTTGAGCAGGGCATCCGTATAGGGGTGGTGAGGGGATTCCAGGATCTGGTCCCGGGTCCCCACTTCCACCATCTGGCCGCAATACATGATGTTGAGGGTGTCGGTCAGGTTCGCGATGGCGGCGATGTCGTTGCTGATGATGAGGATGGTGGTATTGCCCAGCTTGTTCATCTTGTCGAGCAACCGCAGGATCTGGGAGTGGGTGGTGGACTCCATGGCGCTGGTGGGCTCGTCCGCCACCAGCAGGCGCGGCTGGTTGGCGATGGCCATGGCGATCATCACCTTCTGGCACATGCCGTCCGACAGCTCGTGGGGATAGGCCCGCATCACCTTGCGGTGATCCTTGACCCCGACCCGGTGCAGCAGGGCGATGGCCCGCTTCTTGCGCCACTGGAAGCGCTGCCAGAACTTGCCGGTGAAGGCGCTGGTGGGGATGGCCTCTTCGAGCTGGGTGCCTATCTCCTCGGAGGGGTCGAGGCAGCTGATGGGGTCCTGGAAGATCATCGCTATCTCCCGCCCCATGATGCGGCGCCGCTCCTTGGGCGCCATGGTCAGCAGGTCCATGTCGTTGAAGCGCATCCGGTCGGCGCGCACCGTCCAGTTGTCCTTCTGGATGCCGACGATCACCTTGGCCACCAGGCTCTTGCCCGAGCCGGATTCCCCCACCAGCCCGCGGATCTCCCCCTCGTTCAGGGTCAGGCTGACTCTGTCCACCGCCTTGACCTTGCCCTGGGGGGTGTCGATTTCGATGGTGAGGTTGCGTATGTCGAGCAGAGGCATCAGCAATGTCTCCCGTTCAGGGCGCAGCCGGGTCGCTCAGGGCGTCCGGGGGCGGGGATAGATAACAAGGCTGGCAACATCAGTCGTTCCCCTCTTTGAGTGCTTCGCGAATGCCTTCGCCCACCAGGTTGGTCACCAGCACGCTGAACAGGATGGCCATCCCGGGCAGGGTCACCGTCCAGGGGGCCAGATAGATAAGATCGCTCGAGTCGGCCAGCATGGCACCCCACTCCGGCTGGGGAGACTGGGCCCCGAGACCGAGGAAGCCCACCGCCGAGATGTCCAGGATGGCGGCGGAGAGGGTGCGGGTGGTCTGGGTCACCAGGGTCTCGACGATGTTCGGCAAGATGGCCAGACGCATGATCCGCTGGGGCGGAGAGCCGTCGAGGCGGCTGGCGATGATGTACTCCTTCTGCATCTCGGCGTGGACCGCGTTGTAGGTGGCCCGGATGAAGGGCGGTATCAACGCGAGCGTGATGGCGATCAGGGTGTTGAACAGACCCGGCCCCAGGATGGCCACGACGATGATGGCCAGCAGCAGGGACGGGATGGAGAGCAGGGTATCGAGCAGGTGATGGAGCACGCTCGACTTCACCCCCTTGCTCATGCCACCGAGGATGCCGATGGCCGAGCCGATGACCAGCGCGATGAGCACCACCAGCAGGGCGTTGCCGAAGGTGAGTCTGGCCCCGGCCACCAGACGGGAGAGGATGTCGCGCCCCAGATCGTCGGTCCCCAGGAAGTAATCGATGTTGCCGCTGTTGGCCCAGGAGGGGGCGAGCAGCAGGTGGTTGCTGTGCTGATCGTCGATGCCGTAGGGGATCACCAGGGGACCGATGAGGGTCACCAGCAGCAGCAGACCGAAGCACCAGAGCCCCGCCATGGCCAGCGGGTTGCGCCGGTAGGAAGCCCAGGTCTGCTCCAGGGGGGAGAGGATCTTGAGCTCCGGATAGATGTTCGATTTATCGTGCATGATGCAGGCTCCCGTGCTGGTCGCAAGGGGATGGGCACGCCTGTGCGCCGGTGGCCCATGGGCCGCCGTGGCTCATCCACAGACCGCAATCAATCTTGTCTTGCATAGAGTTCTTTACGCCGTGCCGGATACATGATGGTGGTCAGCAGATCGGTGCTGACGCTGATGAAGATGACGAAGCTCGCCACCACCAGGAAGGCGCCGCGGATGGCGGCATAGTCCTGCAGCGCGATACTGCTCACCAGCCAGCGGCCGATGCCGGGCCAGTCGAACACCACCTCGGTGATCATGGCGGAGGTGAGCACACTGCCAAGTTGCAGCCCCAGCAGCGGCAACACCGGGGGCAGGGCGTTCTTGAGCCCGTGACGCCAGACGATCTGGCGGCGGGAAAGTCCGCGGCTGGCGGCAGCCTTGATGTAGTTCTGTTTCATCACGTCGATGAGGGAGCTGCGCACGTGGCGGATCACCTCGGTGGTGGGCACCACGGCCAGCACCAGGGAAGGCAGTACCAGATGGCGCAGGGCATCGTGCAGGGCCGCCTCCCGCCAGGGCTCCTGGCTCATCAACACATCGACGATGGCGATCCCGGTGATGGAGGGCACGTCGTAGAGCAGGCTGATCTGGCCGGAGGAGGGGAGCCAGCCAAGATCCAGGGAGAAGAACATCACCATCAGCAGCCCCAGCCAGAAGACCGGGATGGCATAGCCGACGAGGCCGGCGGCCATGATGGAGAGGTCCGGGCTGCGCCCCTGATAGAGGGCCGCGAGGGTGCCCAGAGGGATGCCCACCAGCAGCGAGATGGCGAAGGCGGCGAGGCAGAGGGTCAGGGTCGCCGGGAAGTAGTGACGGATCTCGTCGAGGACCGGTTGGCCGGAGACGCTGGAGAGCCCGAAATCCCCGGCGGCGATGCGCTGGAGGAAGTCAGGATAGCCGTGCCAGAAATCCAGCACCTGGGTGATGAGGCGAAACTCCAGGAGGTAGGCCCCCAGAGTCAGCACCAGGAGGGTGATCACCAGCAGGGTGATGCGGCGCAGGATATAGAAAAACATGGTCATGCCTCCTGGGGGCGGTGCGCCGATGACCCGACGATGGAGTGGTTATCTGTCATGGTCACTCCCGATGGGCCTGGTTGAAGGTGGTGCCACCAAAGGGCATCAGGGTCAGCCCCTGAATGTCGCTGCGACTCACCTGGGTTCTCAGGGCATGGGCCAGGGGAATGAGCGGCAACTGCTCGTTGAGCAGGGACTGGGCATAGTAATAGTTGCGCAGGCGGAAGGCGAGCTGCGGGGTGGTCACCGCATCGTCCAGCAGCTGATCAAACGCCGGGCTGCACCAGCGGCTGTAGTTGTTGCCCCGCTCGACGGCGGCGCAGCTCAGCAACTGGCGGAAGAAGTTGTCCGGATCCGCGTTGTCGGCGATCCAGCCCGAGAGCAGGCTGTCATATTGTCCATGGGCGAGCCGGGTCTCGATGACCGGCCAGGCCTGCTGCACTATCTTGAGGCTCACCCCAATCTTGGCGAAATCGCTGCGCATCAGCTGCGCCGTCTTGAGGCCGTCCGGGTTGTAGGGACGGGCACCGGGTTGCACCAGCACCTGCATCTCGAAGCCGTTGGGGTAGCCCGCGTCCTTGAGCAACTGGCGAGCGAGCTTGAGATCCGGCTTGCGCTGGGGCAGGGAGGGGTTGTAGCCCCATGAGAGGGGCGGCAGCAGGCTGGCGGCACTCTGGCCGGTCTCGAAATAGACCGCCTGCAGCAGATTCTGCACATTGATGGCGCTGGCGAGGGCCTGGCGCACCTGCACCTTGTTGAAAGGGGCCTTGCGGGTATTGAGGGCGAGGAAGGCGACGTTCATCCCCGACTGCACCGACAGATCCAGGTGGGAGTCTTTGTCTATCACCGACAACTGGCTGGCAGAGGGGGTGCTCATCACGTCGCACTCGCCGGTCAGCAGCTTGGCAAGGCGCTTGGAGGATTTGGGGGTGATGTCGTAGATGAGCTGCTCCATTCTGGCCTCGCCGCCCCAGTAGCCGGGGTGACGCAGGTAGCGCACGAACTCGTTGTGGCGATACTCCTTGAAGCTGAAGGGGCCGGTGCCGATGGGGCGGCTGTCCAGCAGCGCCGGGGTGCCGGCCTTTAGCATCTGCTCCCCGTACTCGGCGGAGAGCACGATGGCGTAGTCGCTGGCCAGGGTGGCGAGGAAGGAGGCATCGGGGCGGTTCAGCTCGAACACCACCTCATAGGGCCCCTTCTTGTAGACCCGCTTGATGAGGTTGCCGAGCCCCAGGCTGTAAAAATAGGGGTACTCGCCGCCGGAGACGGCGTGGAAGGGGTGGTGTTCGTCCAGCAGACGCTGCCAGGTGAACAGGACGTCGTCGGCATTGAAGTGACGGGTCGGGCTGAACCAGGGGGTACGGTGGAAGGTCACTCCCTTGCGCAGGGTTAGGGTATAGGAGAGGCCGTCCTCGCTGCTTTGCCAGCGGGTGGCGAGCCCCCCTTCGATGCCGAGGGTGTTGGCATTGACCTCGAGCAGGCGATCGTAGATGGGACGGGCACTGGCATCCAGGGTCGCATCCGAATTGGCAAGCTGCGGGTTGAAGGTTCGGGGTGCCCCTTCGGCACAATAGATGAGCCCGGTTTTGGAGGCTTCATCGCGTTTCTGACAGCCGCTGACCAGAACCAGGAGACCAAGCAGCAGGGGGGTGAGCATTCTCATGTTGGAACCATGTTTTCAGACAAAGTTGCCCGCCAGGGGGCGGGCGCGTTGCGGGGGGCGACAGGGCAGGCGCTCCCGTCGGGGGTGACGTGCGCCGCGTTATCCGCGCGCACAGACCCGGTGCCAGGCATCAGCCCGCCTCCTGGTTGCCACTGTTGTCATCCCCGTCCAGCAATTGATATTTGCGCAGCATCCCCCGGAACTGGTGATAGCTCAGGGCCAGCAACTGGGCTGCTTTGCGCTGATTATACTGGGATTGCTGCATCGCTTGCTTGAGTAAATTAATCTCGTACTCCGCCACCGCCCCTTTGAGATCCAGCGGCAGGGTCGGGGTCGGGGCCGTCTCTGCCGAGGTCGGCGCGTCGGAGGAAGGGGCGGCGTCACCTCGGGCACGGGGGCGCCAGGGGGAGTCAAAGGGATTGAGCACCAGATCCGCCAGCGGCAACTGGGGGTTGCCCTGGCGATAGAGACTGCGCTCCACCACGTTCTTGAGCTCCCGCACGTTGCCCGGCCAGGGGTAATCTTGCAGCAGCTGGGTCGCCTTGCGCGAGAAGCCGGCAAAGAGCGGATACCCCAGCTCCCGGGTCATGCCGTGGGCGAAGTGCTCCGCCAGCATTAGGATGTCCTCGCGCCGCTCCCGCAGGGGGGGCAGGGTGATGACGTCGAAGGCGAGCCGGTCCAGCAGGTCGTGACGAAACCGTCCTTTCTCTGCCAGTGCAGGCAGATCCTCGTTGGTGGCGCACACCAGCCGTACATCCACCTTGAGGGGCTTGGCACCGCCCACCCGCTCGAACTCCCCGTACTCGATGACCCGCAGCAGTTTTTCCTGCACCCGGGCGCTGGTGGTGGCTAGCTCGTCGAGGAACAGGGTGCCGCCGTCGGCCCGCTCGAAGCGCCCCTGATGACGCTTGGCGGCGCCAGTGAAAGAGCCCGCCTCGTGGCCGAACAGTTCGGTTTCCAGCAGGCTCTCGCTCAAGGTGGCGCAGTTGATGGTGACAAAGCTTTGATCCCAGCGATCCGAGAGATAATGTAGGCGGTGGGCGATGAGCTCCTTGCCGGTCCCCCGCTCGCCGATGATCAGCACGGGCTTGCGCAGCGGCGCGAGGCGCGATGCCTGCTCGATGATTTCTAGAAATGCGTTGGATTCACCCAACAGACTTTCCGTGGCCGTGGTCATCCCTGCCCCTGTGAGTTGAAAAATCTGGTTAATCTTACCAAAAGTTGGTTATTTTAATCATCACTTGTTTCCCCGGGACTTGAACTGCATTCTGAGTGCCCATATAAATCAACAAGTTAAATATTGTTCCAGATTGGCACACAAGTTGCCATTGTCAATGGAGACACAACCCGATGCCTATCACAGGAGTACAATCATGAGCATTTTTTCTCGCCTGGCCGACATCATCAATTCCAATTTGACGGCCCTGCTCGACAAGGCGGAAGATCCCCAGAAGATGGTGCGTCTGATCATCCAGGAGATGGAAGATGAACTGGTGAAGGAGCGCTCCAATCTGGCCCGCTTCCTCGCGAATCAAAAAGAGATCGGCCGTCAGGTGAGCCGCCATCAGGAGCGGGTCGCCGAGTGGCAGGGCAAGGCCGAGCTGGCCCTGACCAAGGGGCGCGAAGATCTGGCCCGGGCCGCCCTCATCGAGAAGAGCAAGCAGGCGGAGCTTGCCGACGCCCTGTCTCGTGAACAGCAGGCGGTGGACAGCGGTATCGAGAAGCTGGGGGAGGAGATCCGCCAGCTGGAAGCCAAGCTGGAAGACGCCCGTGCCCGCCAGAAGGCGATGGCCATTCGCAGCGAAGCCGCCAGCAGCCGCCTCAACGTGCAAAGCCAGGTGGCCCGTGGCGACAGTCAGGCCGTGGTGAGCAAGTTCGAGCGCATGGAGCGCCGCATCGACGAGATGGAAGCCCGCGCCGATCTGGGGCAGTCCGACAAGGCGCTCGCCCAGCAGTTTGCCGAGCTGGAAGCGGACGACCAGATCAGCCGCGAGCTGGAAGCCATGCGCCAAAAGCTGGGCCAGCACAATCCGGCACAGAAACAGGGAGAGTAACAGATGGAAGATCTGCTGGGTGTATTGATGGTTCCCATGGTGGTCTTCATGGTGGTGGTGGCCCCCATCTGGCTGGTGCTGCACTACCGCGCCAAGGGACGCATTGGCGCCGGTCTTGCCGATGGTGAGCGTGAACAGCTGCAGGGCTTGCTGGTGCGTGCCGAGAAGATGCAGGAACGGGTCGGCGCCCTGGAGTCGATTCTGGATGCCGAGGTTCCTGGTTGGAGAAACAAGGTATGACGGTTTTCAATGAGAGATGTCATGACCGTGGCAAAAAGCCGGAGCGGGCCGAAACCGTATTGGCGTCGATTCTGGATGCGGAAGTCCCCGGTTGGAGGAACAAGGTATGAACAGTGTCAGTCGTGAAGGGCGCAACCTGTACCGGGATCCCCAGCGAGGCAAGATTGCCGGGGTCTGTGCCGGTCTGGCAGAGTACTTCGGGGTGGAGACCTGGATCGTGCGGCTGCTGGCCATCAGTGGTCTCATCTTCGCCGGTTTCATCACCTTCACCGCCTATATTGCCGCCTGGTTCTTGCTCGACAAGAAGCCGGTCACCCTCTACTCCCAGGAAGATGCCGAATTCGCCGAGGTGCGGATGAAGGTGCGCAGCTGGCAGGCTGGCGTCACACCTCATCAGGCCCTTGTCCGCATCGGCCAGGAGCTGGATGCACTGGAGCCCAGGGTGCAGCGCATCGAGAAGCTGGTGACCTCCAAGGAGTTCACCCTGCAACGGGAGTTCAGCAAGCTCTAATCGTGCCGGGCCGCGAGGATACTGCCTCGCGGCCGTCTCTCTGATGTGATCACAAGGAGAAGAAGACCCGCCTTGATACGCAACAAACTTGAACACTCCTGGTCGGTGCTCCAGCACAAGGCCGTTGACGCGGTGAACCGGGCCCGGGATCGCCACATCCGGCTGGCGGTCACCGGCCTCTCTCGCAGTGGCAAGACCGCGTTTATCACGGCGCTGGTCAATCAACTGGAGCACGCGGCCATCGACGGTCGTCTGCCACTCTGGGACGCCCAGCGTCAGGGACGCATCCTTGGTGCTCGCCGGGTGCCCCAGCAAAACGCCCACATTCCCACCTTTCCCTATGAACGGGGCCTCGATGCCCTGTTTGGCGATCCGCCCGCCTGGCCCGCGCCGACCCGGGGGGTGGCTGAGGTACGCCTCGAGATCCGTTATCGCACCCGCCATCCGCTGCGTCGGCACCTGGGGGAGATCTCCACCCTCTATGTGGATCTGGTGGATTATCCCGGGGAATGGCTGCTGGATTTGCCGCTGCTGGATCTGAACTACGAGCAGTGGAGCGAGCAGGTGCGGGAGCAACTGTGCCGCCCCGAGCTGCAAGCCCTGGCGGCAGGCTGGTTGACGCCGCTCTGGCAGGCAGATCAAGCCTTCGAGGAGCGTGCCGCCAGCGAACTGGCCGCCCGCTACACCGAATATCTGCACGCCTGCAAGCAGGCGCTCGGGCTTCACCTCATCCAGCCCGGGCGTTTCGTGTTGCCCGGCGAGTATGCCGGTGCGCCGCTGCTGCAATTCGTGCCCTGGGTATGGGAGATGCCCACACACTCCCCCGAAGACGGCACCCTCTACGCCACCTTCAAGCAGCGCTTCGAGCAGTACAAGCAGCATCTGGTACAGGGCTTCTATGAGCAGCACTTTGCAGGCTTTGATCGCCAGATCGTGCTGGTGGACTGCCTGGCGCCCCTCAATGCCGGTGCCGCGAGCTTTGGTGACATGCAGCAGGCCATCGCCCGCATCATGGAGAGCTTCGCCTATGGCAAGAGCAACTGGTGGCGCCGTCTGTTCGCCCCGCGCATCGACAAGCTGCTGTTTGTGGCGAGCAAGGCCGATCACGTCACGCCGGAGCAGCACGGGCCTCTGGTGTCGCTCCTGCAGCACCTGGTGAGCCGTGGCCGGGGTCAGGCCCGCTTCGAGGGGATAGAGACCGAATGCCTGGCGCTGGCCGCCATCAAGGCCACCGAGGTAGGCAAGGGGGTGGCAGACGGACGGGAATTTCCCGCCATTCGTGGCACTACCCTCTCGGGCGAACCCTTGCTGCTCTTCCCGGGGGAGGTGCCTGCCCAGATCCCGCCTGCGCAGTGGTGGAAAACTCAAGGGTTTGATTTTCAGGCCTTTCGCCCGCTGCCCATGAGCGCCCATCAGGTGCTCCCCCATATCCGGCTCGATGCGGCGCTGGAATTCCTGCTCGGGGATCACCTCGAATAACGGGTGGGTGACCCGCTGTGCTCGAGGGGCGCCCACAGGAGAGAATGCGATGAACGATCAGACAAGATGGCGCACCGATGACGCCGCTCCCCTGCAAGGCAAGGTGACGCTGGAGCCCGCGCCATCGGTGGCAAGCGAAGCGCAACCACCGGCCCCGGCCCGGCGGCTGGAAGAGGAGAGCTTCGAGCCTCTGGACGCGCTGGACGAGCTCACCGAGGTGGAACCCGCGCTTACCGTCAGGCCTCGGCGCCGCCATCGTCTGCTGGCCTGGGGGCTGGGCGGGGTGGGGCTGCTGTCGCTTGGCCAGTTTGGCGCTTTTCTGGTGGATCAGTTTGCCGCCTCCCCCTTCTGGGGCGGCGCCTGGCTGCTCGCCTCCGGCCTGGTGGCGGTGGGCACCGCCGGGGTGGCGGGGCGCGAATGGCTGCGGCTGCGCACCTTGAAGCGGCGCCAGGATGTGCGCTCAAGAGCCGAGGGTCTGCTGGCCCATCAGGGGGTGGGTCAGGGGCAGGCCTTCTGCGAGGCCCTGGCCGAGAAGAGCGGTGACAAGGGGCGGGAAGGGTATCGCACCTGGCTATCCCAGCTTGACGAGAGCCACAGCGATCGGGAAGTGCTGACCCTCTACAGCCAGTTGGTGCTCACCGAGCGGGACAAGCTGGCCCAGGCCCGCGTCGCCAAATGGTCGGGGGAGGCCGCCGTGCTGGTGGCCCTGAGCCCGCTCGCCACCGTCGACATGATGCTGATGCTCTGGCGCAACCTGCGGATGATCGAGGACATCGCCGATGTCTACGCCATCGAGCTCGGCTACTGGAGCCGCATCCGCCTCATCCGCCAGGTGTTTCGCAACATGCTCTATGCGGGGGCCACCGAGCTGGTGACCGAGGTAGGGATGGATCTGCTAGGGGCCGAGCTGACCGCCAAGCTCTCCGCCCGCGCCGCCCAAGGGGTCGGGGCCGGGTTGCTCACCGCGCGCCTTGGGATGCGTACCATGGAAGCCTGTCGTCCGCTCCCCTGGTGTGCCGACGAGAAGCCGAAACTGGGGGAGTTGCGCAAGCGGCTGATCGGCCAGTTGGCGGGTTATCTCAACAAGTCGTGAGGTGGCTGGGATTTGATAGGGATGTCACAAATAATTTACAATTGTCAAAAGCAGCCGACCCCGGGGTCGGCTGCTTTTTTGAGGGGCAAACCGTTACAGTGATCCCATGACTCAACGACCAGTGACCGCCCGGATGGCGGCTGGCACCCGAAGGATGGGATCACTCATGGCAAGTCTCTACACGGCCCGCCAACCGGATGGGCAGGGCAGGATCCACTACACGGACGAGGAGCACGGCACCTGGCGGATCCTGATTGCACGCCAGCTTGCGGCGCTCGATGGCAAGGCCTGCGACGAATACCAGGCCGGGTTGGCACGCCTCGACCTGCCTCTGGACCGCATCCCCCAGCTAGGCGAGATCAACGCTGCCCTGATGCCCGCCACCGGCTGGTCGGTGGCGGCGGTGCCGGCCCTCATCTCCTTTGATCACTTCTTCGCGCTGCTCGCTGATCGCCGTTTTCCCGTCGCCACCTTCATTCGCCGCCGGGACGAGCTCGACTACCTGCAAGAGCCCGACATCTTCCACGAGATCTTCGGCCACTGCGCCATGCTGACCAACCCGGCCTTTGCCCACTTCACTCACCTGTATGGTCGGCTCGGACTCCATGCGAGCAAGGAGGAGCGGGTCTATCTGGCGCGGCTCTACTGGTTCACGGTGGAGTTCGGTCTCCTGCAGGGGGAGGAGGGGCTGCGTATCTACGGCGGCGGCATTCTCTCCTCCATCGGCGAGACCGCCTATGCCCTCTCGGGCAAGCCCGAGCTGCAGCCCTTCGATCTGCTGGAGATCCTGCGTACCCCCTATCGCATCGACATCATGCAGCCGACCTATTTCGTGCTGCCTCGTCTCGATACCCTCTATGGTCTGGAGGGGCAGGGGATCATGGCGGCCGTGGCCGAGGCCCGTCGTCTTGGCTTGCGTCCACCCCGCTTTGCCCCCGTTGCCGGCAAGCAGGCGAGCTAACCCGAATTCATTCCCACGATGTTTCATGAAAGGAGTCCCGAATGACTGAACTGGCGAGTCAACGATGCGAGGCGTGCCGCGCCGATGCCCCCAGGGTGAGCGATCAGGAGCTGGGGGAGCTGATGCACCTCATCCCCGACTGGCAGCCCCTGGTGGTCAACAGCGAGCTGCAACTGCGCCGTGAATTTGTGTTTCGCAACTTCAAGGAGGGGCTGGCGTTCACCAACCGCCTCGGAGAACTGGCGGAGGCGGAGTTCCATCATCCGGCGATCTTGCTTGAATGGGGCAAGGTGACCGTGAGCTGGTGGACCCACAAGATAGGCGGCTTGCATCGCAACGACTTCATCATGGCAGCCCGCACCGACGGGCTGATGAAGTAACCGCCATCTGGCGCCAACGCAGACAGGGCTTGCCCGGTGAAAGCGGGGCAGGCCCGCATTTTTATGGGGGAGCGCTCGCACTGGCGGGATCGAGTCTGTATTATCCCGTTATTCAGAATGTTAGCTAGGAAGTGTGTGCCGAATGCGTCTTGAAGTCAGCTGTGAAGACCGTCTGGGCCTGACCCGGGAATTGCTCGACCGACTGGTGGAGCACAACATCGATCTGCGCGGCATCGAAATCGATACCTCAGGCATCATCTATCTCAATTTCCCCGAGCTGGAGTTCCGTGACTTTCAGCATCTGATGCCGGAAATTCGCCGCATTCCCGGCGTCTATGACGTCAAGACCATCCCCTACATGCCCTCCGAGCGGGAACACCACGAGATAGAGGCCCTGCTCAAGGCGCTGCCGGACCTGGTCTTCTCCCTCGACAGCAAGGGGCGGGTGACCCAGGCCAACCAGGCCGCCCTCACCACCCTGGCGTTGCCACCGGACGAGGTGCGCGGCGTGGCGATCGCCTCCCTGGTCAAGGGCTTCTCGTTTGGCCGCTGGCTGGAGTCGGGGGAGATCAAGCCCCAGACCTGCAAGCTGAGCCTCGGTGGCGAAGAGTACCTGGGCGATCTGATGCCGCTGTTCGTGGCCGAAGAGAAGGGCAAGCAGGCTCTGGCCGGCGCCGTAGTGGTGCTCAAATCCGCCCGCCGGGTCGGCATGCACTTCAGTGCCCTGCACGCGGTGGAAGTGGGGGGCTTTGAGCACCTCCAGGCCGAGAGCCAGAAGATGAAAGAGGTGCTGGCCCAGGCAGCCAAGCTCGCGATGCAGGACGCTCCCTTGCTCATCGTGGGGGAGACCGGCACCGGCAAGGAGTTGCTGGCCCGGGCCTGCCACGGCGCCAGCCTGCGCTCCAGCCACCCCTTCATGGCGCTCAACTGCGCGGCCATGCCGGACAACGTGGCCGAGAGCGAGCTGTTCGGCTATGCCCCCGGCGCCTTTGGCAACAACACCGAGGGCAAGCGCGGGGTGCTGGAGCTGGCCAGCGGCGGCACCCTGATGCTGGACGAGATCGGCGACATGTCCCCCCATCTGCAGACCAAGTTCCTGCGGGTGCTGCAAGATGGCGTGTTTCGCCGGGTCGGTGACGAGCAGGAGGTGAGGGTCAACGTGCGCTTCATCTGCACCACCCAGAAGCAGTTGCTGGATCTGGTTCATGAAGGGAAGTTTCGCGAAGATCTCTACTACCGCCTCAATGTGCTTAGCCTCAATCTGCCGCCGCTGCGCGAGCGCAAGGCGGACATCATGGCCCTGGCCCAGCAGTTCGTGTCGCGCTTTGCCAGCGAACTGCAGCGCCCGCGTCCGCGCTTTACCCGCAACATGGCCGAGTACCTCACCGCCTACCGCTGGCCCGGCAACGTGCGCCAGTTGCGCAACTGCCTCTATCGGGCCATGACCCTGCTGGAAGGGGACGAGATTGGACCCGAGCACGTGGACTTGCCGGTGGCGGCCGATGCCATGCCGCTCATCGACGAGTGGTTCGAGGGGGGGCTCGACGAGGCGGTGAAGCGTTTCGAGAGCCGCCTGCTGGAGCGGCTCTATCCGGCATTCCCCTCCACCCGCCAACTGGCCAAGCGGCTCGGTGTCTCCCATACCGCCATCGCCAACAAGCTGCGCGAATATGGGATTGGCAAGAAGTAGTGTCGATGGACGGTGTCTGCCTGGGGCATTGAGCGCCTTGCAGGCACGACTGCGACACCCGGTGACGCAACCGTGCCACTTGCCTCTGGACCCGGCTGGTAAGCTCGGTGCGGTGCCATGCAGGCACTCTCATCATGGCGTCGGGTGACCCCGGCGCCGACCTGGACACTCTCGCGGGCACCATGCAGATGTTTTGTTACCTCCGGTTACTGATGTGGCTGGCGCCACTGTGCTGCATGTTGATGCTGGCAAACCAGGCCATGGCGGCGACCTCCGCCGAGGCGCGCAGTGACATGGTGCGCCAGACCGTGCTCGATATCCTCAGTTACACCCGCTGGCCCAGCGAGCCCGCCAGACTTCGGCTCTGCATCACGGCACCGACGGAATATGCGTCATCCCTTCTGACCATCGAACGGCAGGCCAATGGCCGACCGGTGGAGGTCCATCGCTACGACATGGACGATGAGGCGCTGATCCAGCGCTGCGATGTCATCTATCTGGGGGTGCTGGCACCGGCACAGCGCCTCTCCCTGTTCGAGCGCCTGCGCGGTCACGCCATCCTCAGCATCAGTGAGCAGAGCCGCGAATGCATCGCCGATGCGGTCTTCTGTCTGCAGGCCGGGGAGGAGAGGGTGCGTTTTCGGGTCAATCTGGATGCGCTGGCCCGCAGCGGCGTGCGAGTACACCCGGCCGTGCTCAAGCTGGCGCGAGCCGATGAGGAGGTGCGATGACGGTCCATCACGCCACTCCCCGGCTTACCCTGCGACAGAGTCTGGGGCGCACCCACATGATGATCTCCCTGACTGCCGTCTGCATGGCCGGGCTGTTTCTGACCGTCACGGCGCTGCTGGCGCTGCGCCTTTATGCGGATCACAACCTCAAGCTGGTGGCACGGGCCATCAGCTACACCACTGAGGCGGCCGTGGTCTTCCATGACAAGGAGGCGGCACTGGATGCCCTGGAGACCATCACCTCCCGGGAAGACATAGCCAGCGCCAGCATAGTGCTGCCGGACGGCCAGGTGCTGGCGAGCTGGCGCCGGGACATCACTACCCCCTGGACCACCCTGGAGCAGCACCTGGCCCGCCTGATCCTGCCGGGGCCCGTGGCGCTCCATGTGGCGCGCCGGATGCAGCGCTCCATCACGGCACCCCTCAAGGCCCTGACCGAGATGGCTTACAACGTCAGCCGCCAGCGGGCCCTCAAGGAGCGGGTGCCGGCGGCCAATATCGCCGAGCTGCACGAGCTGGGGGAGGATTTCAATTCGCTGCTCGATGAGCTGGAAGCCTGGCAGGCCCACCAGAAGCGGGAGAACGCCAGCCTGCTGCATCAGGCAACCCATGATCCCCTGACCGGTCTACCCAACCGCGCTCTGTTCGAGGCTCGCATGGAGCAGGCCATCCTGGCAGGCAACAAGGGGCATGAAGGTTTTGCCCTGCTCTATCTGGATTGCGATCGTTTCAAGCAGATCAATGACAACCTGGGCCACGGCATCGGCGACGAAGTGCTGATCGCCGTAGCGCGGCGGGTGCAGCATCAGCTCAGGCCCCTGGATCTGGTTTGCCGGCTGGGGGGAGATGAGTTCGTCATCCTCCTGACCCCGATCCATGGGGAGGACGAGGTGCGCGAGGTGATAGGGCGAGTGCAGCAGGCCATGAACACCCCCGTGGTATTGAGTGACGGTCGCCATCTCGGGGTGGGGATCAGCATCGGCTCTGCCCGCTATCCCGAGCAGGGGAGGACGGCGGATGCCCTGCTGCAATGGGCAGACGACGCCATGTATCAAGCCAAACGACAACGCAGGGAGGAGAGAGAAACACGAAAAACGAGCACGTGAAGTTGAACCGGAAATAGTGAAAGGATGATAAGAATGCGCATGTTGAACCCGATCAAAGCGGGCCTGGTGGCACTGTTGCTGAGTGTGCTGGCGGCGTGCCAGAGCCCTCCCCAGGGGCTCACGGCGGAGCAGATCGCCGCCTTGAAGGAGCAGGGATTTCACCTGACCGACGAGGGATGGACCCTGGATATCTCCAACAAGGTGCTGTTCGCCAACAATGTGGGGGCCCTCAACCCCGAGACCCGCCAGGTGGTGGAGAAACTCGGTAAGGCCCTGATTGAGGTCGGACTGAACCGGGCCCGGGTGGACGGTCATACCGACTCCAACGGTGATGAGGCCTACAACCAGCAACTCTCCCTCAAGCGGGCACGGTCGGTGGCCGATGTCCTGGTGTCGGTGGGTATGCCCCAGGGGAACCTGGATATCCGCGGCCGCGGAGAAGAGGCGCCCATCGCCGACAACGCGACCGCTGCTGGACGAGCGGAAAATCGCCGGGTTGCCATCATCATCGGCAATGGCTGACCCCGTCAGCCGGTATCGGCGCGGCGCTCCCGTCAGGAGCCTTGAATCAACCGCCTGATCCTGTGTGTGCCACCACTCTCCAGTGGGAGAGTGGCTCTCTTCCCTTGTTGTTTCACGCTTTCCTTGCCTGACGCGTTGCTGCCCTGATGGGGACAGAGTGACGGCTCAATCCTTCCCGACTTGATCCAGCACAAATACCTGCAAATGATATTCGTTATCATTTGCGTTATTTACGCAGGGTAACCCCAGTGACGACTCTCCAGCTTTCTTCGACCATGACGGGGCTTTGTACCCCGGATCCCCTCAAATTCGCCTTCACCGCCAAGACGTCGGCCCATGCCAGCCGGGGAGGGACCGTCCCCCTGATGCTGGACGATGCCGGCTGGCAAGCCTGGTGGCAGCATGAGAGCGAGGCCAAGGCCCGAGCGCTCTACATCCATATCCCGTTTTGCCGCAAGCGCTGCAGTTTTTGCAACTTCTTCGAAAACGGCGCCAATCCGGCGCGCATGAGCCGCTACATGGAGGCACTCTGCGGGTCGCTGCACCAGGCAGCCGAGACGCCGCTCGTCCAGAGCCGGCCTTTCTCGGCGGTCTATGTGGGGGGCGGCACGCCGACCGACATGGCGGCGGGCGATCTCGCCCGCCTGGCCAGCGCCATCCGCCGTTTTCCCCTGACCGTGGATGCGGAGCTGACCCTGGAAGGGCGGCTCAACGGCTTTGATGACGAGAAGTGCAGACGGCCCTGACGGGTGGCTTCAACCGCTTCTCGTTCGGCGTGCAGAGTTTTGATACCCGCGTGCGCCAGCAGGCGGCCCGCTTCGATGACAGGGAGACCTTGCTGTCCCGGCTGGCGGCGCTGACCCGCCACAACGAGGCGGTGATCGTGGCGGATCTCATCTTCGGTCTGCCGGGGCAGAATGAGGCCGTGTGGCGCCAGGATATCGCGGATGTGATGGCGAGCGGGGTGCACGGGGTGGATCTCTATCAACTCATCTCCATGGCGGGCACCAACCTGGCGCGCGCCGACGAGAAAGGCACCCTGGGCTGGGCCGCCGATGGCCAGCAGCGGGCAGTCATGTATGCCGACGGGGCACGGACGCTGGAGGCGGGGGGCTGGGAGCGGCTCTCCTGCAGCCACTGGCGGCGCACCGATGCCGAGCAGAGCCGCTACAACCAGATGGCCAAATGGGGCGCCGAGATCCTGCCCTTCGGCGCAGGGGCGGGGGGCAACATTCACGGCCACGGCCTCATGTATGGCCGGGATCTGGCGCCCTGGCATGAGGCGCAGGCGAAGGGCGTGCGTGCTCCCGGCATGGTGATGAGGCCCAATCCCGATGCCCGTCTCGACGGGCTGCTGCGAGGGGGGCTCGACACCGGATGGCTGGCGTTGTCGCAATTGCCACAGGGGCTGGTCTCCCACCTGATGCCGCTTTTTGAGGCCTGGCTGCGACACGGGCTGGCACGGCTCTCGGCCGAGCGTCTCGCCCTCACCCTGGCGGGGCGTTTCTGGAACGTGAATTTGCAGGCCGGGTTGTTTGAATACTTACAGACCAACCCGCTGGCGGGGTCGGATACGGCGTCTGCCGATCCGGCGCAGGCGGTGCGCCATTCACTGGTGTGAGTGCGCTGGCCGAGAGGGCCGGGCAAAGAGGGGATGATAGACAAGGGGGGCACTTGATGTGCCCCCCTTGTTCGTTATGGCTGGTGGACCTCGTCCACCCGTACCCGCAGCGCTCCCTCTGCGAGGGTGGTGATCAGGGTCTGGCCTGCATTGACCTGGGATGCGCGGCGGATCACCTCCCCGGAGGGGGTGCGCACGATGGCGTAACCGCGCCCCAGGGTGGCCAGCGGGCTGATGCCGTCGAGGCGGGCTCCCAGCATGGCGAGGCGGTGGCGGGCGAGATCCTGGCGTTTTGCGATGAGGGCATGGAGGCGCTCCTCGGCAAGCTGGTGACGACGTTTGCCGATGGCCAGCCGCTTTTCGGGGCTTCTGGCCTGCAGGCGCATGGCGAGGCCCGCCAGGCGCCGCTCCCCCTGGTGCAGGCGATCACGCAGGTGCTGCTGCAAGCGGCGGTCGAGCTCGTCGAGGCGCTGGGACTGCTGCTCCAGCCGTCGCTTGGGATCCTGATGATCGAGCCGCTTCTGCAGCAGGACGAAGCCATGGCGGGCGGCGACCTGGTGACGGCTCATGGCCTGGGTGAGCCGCTGGCGCAGGTGCACGAGGCGCTGGGCGCGGGTGCGCCTGTCCGGCGCGACCAGCTCGGCGGCGGCAGAGGGGGTGGGGGCACGAAGGTCGGCGGCAAAGTCGCTGATGGTGACGTCCACCTCGTGTCCTACGGCGCTCACCACGGGGATGGCGGAGCCTGCGATGGCCCGTGCCACCGCCTCTTCGTTGAAGCACCAGAGATCTTCAAGGGAACCGCCGCCGCGTCCGACGATGAGCACATCCACCTCGGCGCGGCGGTTGGCAAGCATGATGGCCGAGACGATCTGGGCGGTGGCGGCGCTCCCCTGCACCTGGGTCGGGTAGATGAAAACGGGCAAGTCCGGGGCGCGGCGTTCAAGCACCGTCAGCATGTCGTGCAGGGCGGCGCCTGTGGCGGAGGTGACCAGCCCGACGGCGCGGGGTTCCCGGGGCAAGGGGCGCTTGCGCCCTTCGTCAAAGAGCCCTTCGGCCCCGAGGCGGCGCTTGAGCTCCTCGAAGCGCAGGGCCAGCATGCCATCCCCGGCGGGCTGCATGGACTCGATGATGAGCTGGTAGTCGCCCCGGGGTTCATAGAGGGAGACTCGCGCCTGCACCAGCACCTGCATGCCATCCTGGGGACGGAACGGCACCCGGCGGTTGTTGCCCTTGAACATGGCGCAGCGCACCTGGGCCGACATGTCCTTGAGGGAGAAGTACCAGTGGCCGGAACTTGGCATCGCGAGGTTGGAGAGCTCGCCGGTGAGCCACACCAGCCCCAGATCCTGCTCCAGGATCATGCGCACGGCGCTGTTGAGGCGGGTGACGGTGAAGATCTGCTGTTGTCTGCTCTGACTGGCGGGTTCGAGGTGATTCAAGGCTGGCCCTGCTGTGGTGTCCGCCGGGGCGGGAGAAACGATGGGGGTCATCTTACCCCAGTTGCGCCCATCTGCCGAGCCATGGGCCCGGCAGATGACGCGGAGCCTAGGCTTGTGCCTTGGCCGACTTGACGGCTCTGGCGGGGCTGGTCACCAGCCAGACCGCGAGGCAGACCACGGCGCCGCCGAACACGAAGCCGCCGGTGAGGGTTTCCCCCAGCACCAGATAGCCCCACAGGATGCCGAAGGGCGGAATGAGGAAGGTGACAGTGAGGCTTCGCAGGGGGCCGATGTCGGCGATCAGCCTGAAATAGAGCAGATAGGCGAAGGCGGTGCAGAGGAAGCCGACCGCCAGCACGCTGGCCCAGACCCCAGGCTGGGCCCAGTCGACGGCGGGGCCGGTCGCCAGGGTGTAGCCGAAGAAGGGAAGCAGGAAGAGGACGGCCCCTATCTGGCTGCCAAAGGCCACCAGTTTGGCGTCCAGGCCTCCCCGCTCGGTGACCCAGCGTCTCGTCAGGAAGCCGGCGCAGCCATAGCAGGCGGTGGCGATGAGGCAGGCCAGCACCCCGATGGTCAGTTGGCCGCTCAGGTCGACCTCCCCGGTGGTGGTGATGAGCCCGATGCCCACCAGCCCCAGCATGACCCCGGCCCACTTGCGCAAGGTCAGCGTCTCATGAAAGAAGGAGAAGCCGATGAGGGCTCCCATCAGGGGCGTGGTGGCGTTGAGGATGGCAGAATACCCCGCGGGCAGCCAGAGGGCCGCCACGGCATACATCAGGAAGGGGACGCCGGAGTTGATGATGCCGAGCACCATGATGGATTTGAGCTTGCCCTGAAACTGCATGGGGGTGCGCAGCAGCAGGAGCATGGCGGCGAGCCCGACGAGGGCGAAGAAGACCCGCAGGAAGGTGGTGTTGACCGAGCCGAACGCTGGCGCCGCGATGCGCATGAACAAAAAGCTAGCACCCCAGATGGCTGCCAGCGCGAGCAATCTCCCGTAATCCGATGGTCTCATCGTTTCTCCCTGAATGAACCGCCCTGTTGCCCGAGATGGCAAGGGGGATTGCATCATGGGGGCAAGTGTCCCCGGTGGCAACGGCGCCGTGCAGGAGGCAGGGGCTGACCCTGTGCCCGAGGTGGTCGCGGAGGGCGGCCATCTTGCTCTCCCCGATGGGGGTGCCCCTCACTTCTGCGCCAGGAAATGAAAGCGCTATCAATCACATACAGCCCATGATGAGGTCGACAGTGGTCACATTTTGCGCGTGTTGGCCATGAATTGGCCATGGGGGACTCTAGACTGGTCGGGCTCATCTGAAGGCGGGACGTTGCGGATGGGGGAATGCCGGGACACACCGGCATCACACACAAACAATGAAAATAAAGGACTATCAATGGCTAGATGGATACTCGCGGCCGGATTGTTGGGAACCCTGATCACGGCGCCGAGCACGGCGGCGGAGTGGTTCTTCCGGGGCACCGCGAATGGATGGGCGGCGACCGCCATGACGTCGACGGACGGCGTCAATTTTGATACCTGTCAGCGCTTCGTGAGCGGGGATGCCAGCGGCGGCCCGCGCTTCAAGATAGACAGGTACGGCAACTGGCAGCAGAGCTACCCGGCGGCCGACTACGGGGTCAATGTCAACACGGCGTACCAGATCCGCATCAACGCCAGCACCCAGGCGGTGAGCGCGACGGCGGTGGCCAGTTGCGAGGCCTCGGGGTTTGCCAGCACCTTGCCGCAGCTCAACGTGCGCGGCACCTTCAACGGCTGGGCCAGCCTCCCCATGACCCTGGTAGGGGATCACCTGTGGCAGGTGGAAGCCTACCTGGATGGCAAGGCGAGCCAGCGCCTCAAGTTTGATCAGGCTGGGGACTGGGCCGTCAACTTTGGCGACAGCAACGGCGACGGCGTGCTGGAGAAAAGTGGCGGCGACATCTTCTGGAGCGCCGTGGGCACGGTGCGCATCCAGGTCAACGATCAGACCCTGGCCTACAGCATCACCCCCCTTGGGGATGACAACCAGCCGCCGCTCGCGGTCATCACCCCGGGGGGGACGGTGAACGTGACCCAGGGGGCGTCGCTCACCTTGAGCGGCAGCGACTCCACGGATCCCGACGGCCAGATCGCGAGCTATCTGTGGAGCAGCGGCGAGACCACGGAGAGCATCGTCGTCAACACCACCCAGACCGGCACCTTCACCTATGGCCTCACGGTCACCGACGATCAGGGCGCCAAGGGCAGCAGCAGCGTGAGCGTGGTGGTCGGGGCAGGACAGAGCAGCGACAGCTGGTACTTCCGGGGCACGGCCAACAACTGGGGGCTCACCCCCATGACCAGTGAGGATGGCACCACCTTCTGCACCGAGCAGGCCTTTGGCAGCAACAACCCCCGCTTCAAGATTGACCACAAGGGGGACTGGACCGAGGCGTATCCGGCCCAGGATTACCTGGTCAGCGCCAACACCAGTTATCGCATCTGCTTTGACAGCCTGCGCAAGGCCATCGAGGTGGAGACCCTGGCCGGGGCCGATCTGCAGGCCCCCACGGTGACGGCCACCCCGTCCCCGGGGAGTTATGTGGACAGCCAGTCCATCACCCTGGGAGTGAGCGACGATCAGGACAGCGCCCCCGCCGTGCATTTCACGACGGACGGCAGCCAGCCCACCACGGCATCGGCCCGCTATGCAGGCCAGCCCCTGGTGGCGAGTGACAAGGGGAGCGGCACCGATCTGGTGATCCGCACCCTTGCCATCGACGCCAGCGGTAATCAGCGCGAGCAGCGCTTCGAGTACCGTATCGGCGAGCAGGGGGTGGCGAGCGGCGATTTTCGTGCCGAGAGCATCTACTTCCTGCTGACTGCCCGCTTCTATGATGGCGATGCCAGCAACAACTACTACAACCGGGATCGCTACAAGGCGGGGGATCCCCAGTGGCGTGGCGACTTCAAGGGTTTGATCGCCAAGCTCGACTACATCAAGGATCTCGGCTTCACCGCCATCTGGGTGACGCCGCCGGTGGAGAACCGCTCCGGCCTCGACTACCACGGCTACCATGCCTACGACTTCTACCGGGTCGATCCCCGTCTGGAGTCGCCGGGGGCGGGTTACCGGGAGTTCATCCAGGCGGCCCACGCCAAGGGGCTCAAGGTGATCCAGGACGTGGTGCTCAACCACTCGAGCCAGTACGGTCTGCGCGGCAAGACCTGGATCGATCGCCTGCCCGTCAAATACTACGTACCAGCGGGGTCGAGCCAGGGACTCATCAACAATGGTCCCTATCAGGGCAATCTCGGGGACTACGCCAGTGCCAACCGCTGTGACGACGACAACCCGGCGGCTCCCGACTGGTACAAGGCCCGCTGCCAGTCCGATCCGGCGGGCACCCAGCCCCTGGTAGACCCCAAGACCGGCGCCACCGTGCCGAGCGCAGGCTACAACCCCAACCGCTTCTTCGGCATCGACGCCCAGACCCTGGATCCCGCCTGGTATCACCTGGACGGTTTCATGTCCGGCGGTGACTGGGAGAGCCCGCTTGCCCTGCAGCGCAAGCACATGGCGGGGGACTGCATCGATCTCGCCACCGGCAACCAGAACGTCAAGGACTACCTTAACGGCGCCATTCGTCAGTACCTCGACATGGGAGTGGATGCAATTCGTATCGATACCTTGAAGCACATCGAGCGGGACGAACTGCTGACCTATGTCCACGACTGGCAGGCCCACAAGCCGGGGCTGTTCGTTTTTGGCGAAAACCTGGTCAAGGGCACCGGCTGGGGCTCTGAGCTGGCCAATGACAATGCCTCGGCGGTGATCCGCCCCTGGTGGTATACCCGCACCACGCCGAACCCGGCCAATCCCCGTGCAGGGGGCGATTCCGGCCTCTCGGTGCTGGACTTCTCGCTGTTCTCCACCTTCCGTGACAACGTCACCCGGGGGAACTTTGGCGGGGTAGGGGGGATTTTCGCCATGGACTGGGTTTATGGGGATGCCACCAAGCTCATCACCTTCTTCCAGAATCACGACGTGGGGCCGGACAACGACTTCAAGTACCGCTACGGCGGGGAAGAGGGCAATGCGGCCATGACCTACAACCTGCTCTGGACGGCGCGGGGGATCCCGACCCTCTACTACGGGGAGGAGGTGATGTTCCAGGCGGGCAAGCCCCAGGACATCGACGGGGCCACCATGACGGTGGATCAGACCGGTCGTGCCTACTACGGAGATGTGCTGGACAACCCCGCCACCCCGAGCCACCCGCTCTATCAGCACATCAAGCGCCTGAACCAGATCCGCAAGGCGGTGCCCGCCCTGCAAAAAGCGCCCATGAGCCAGGTGAACGAGTGGGGGAGCGGCATCAGCTTCGTGCGTGATCTGAGCGCCCAAGGGAGCTACGCCGCCGTGGGCCTTGCGGCCAACTCGGCCCAGCAGATAAACCTGAGTGGCCTGAAGAACGGCACCTACACGGACGCGGTAACCGGTGCGAGCCAGAGCGTCAGCAACGGCAGCCTGAGCTTTGCGGTGCCCGCCTATTCGGCGCGGGTCTGGGTACTGAACGGCCCGGGCAAGGTGGGCGCGGACGGCAAATACCTCAAGTAAGGAAGCTCTGTCACAAGGTGCAGCGAGTCGGCCTTCGGGCCGACTTTTTTATTCTGCCTTCTGCCTATGCCTGAATGGATGCCCCATCCTGATGGGGCTCTGGCTGCGGAGGGGTTGATGGATGGGCAGACCTGTGGACTCGCGACCAGCACGCTCATGGGCAGGGGGCTAGAGGGAAGGGGAGTGGTGCATCCGCCGCCTGAGTCACTCCATGCTCTGCATATTGCAGTGCTCATGGCAGTTAGCAAAGCGGTGCCCATGTCGCCTTTGCGCCGCGGTGCAAGGCAAACTGTGCCACTCGGTTGATCTATATTGGTGCAATTGCACTTTATTGGTGCGATCCATCCACATCCGCCCCTGGAGCCCGCCCCGAAGAAACACGCCGTATAGCCCTCGGGCTTACCCCATGACAGGCATCATCCATGCTGAAAAGCGGCATCGTATCGACATGATCTGCCGAAAAACCGGACTGTGAAGGGGATACCACGAGGCCTTTCTCGGTGACTCGGGTAAACATGCTGCGCCACCATGATGGCCGATCACTGAAGTAGTGCATTCGGTCTGCACATTGCGTATTTATCAGAATTTAAATCCGATTATTTATGGTATCGCGGACTCTTGTTTTGATTGGCGCTCTTTTTGCTGTGCCTTGTCATCCCCATGATGGCGACATCAGGGGGCGGGGGAGCGCAAGATTGGGGGTTGGGACGGCAAGGTGAATGGGTCGCCGCCATCAGCCCCAATGCGGCCTGGTTGTCGGGCAACGGATGCCACCATCAAATCGGATCTAAGGAGTCATATGGAAGGTGAAATGACCATGCAGCCAGCGGCCGCGGGCAGGGGGCTGGCCCATACCCTCAAGGACGATGTCTACGGCATGGTGCTCGGGGTCATGTTTATCGCCGTGGGGCTCAATCTGCTCAAGTGTTCCGGCATGATCACCGGCGGCATCGCGGGCATCGCCCTGCTGATCGTCCATGTCAGCACCCTGCCCATCGGCGTGCTCTTCTTCCTGGTGAACCTGCCCTTCATGGTGTTCTGCTACGTCACCATGGGGCGCGCCTTCACCCTCAAGACGCTGATCGTCAACCTCGCCCTCTCGGCGGCCACCCAGGCGGTGCCGCTGCTGCTGACGGTGAGCTATGTCCATCCCCTGTTTGCCGCCCTGGTGGGGGGAACCTTCCTCGGCATGGGGGTCTTGTCTCTGGCGCGCCACAATGCCTCCGTGGGGGGCACCGGCGTGGTGACGCTCTGGCTGCAACGGCGCACCGGCATCAATGCAGGAAAGAGCCAGATGGTGCTGGATGTGCTGGTGTTTGCGCTCTCTCTGCTCACCCTGCCGCTTCCCCTGCTGCTCTGGTCAACCCTGAGTGCGCTGGCCATGAACGCCATGCTGATGAACTGGCACAAGCCGGGCCGCTATCAGGGGAACTGACCGCCGGTCTGGCTGACGGCTGTGAGTGGAAAAAAGGCCGTTCCGGGAGACTGGCGGCAGAAAGGGGCTCAACGGCAAAAAAGATCATCTTGTCGGGAAAAACGGCATGGTTACGGCTGAATTTATTGGTTTTTTGCCCTGTTGGTGGCGTTAAATCGGGCTACGCCATAAAAAATTCAAAAAACTTCTTTACCACCGGCCAATGCATGAGTAAAATTTGTCGGCAATATTTTACACCCCCACTCCTCAACGGTGAGATATTGCCATGCTCAGGATTGCCAAAGAAGCGCTGACCTTCGACGATGTACTGTTGGTTCCAGCCCACTCCACTGTTCTCCCCAATACCGCCGACCTGCGTACCAAGCTCACGTCTGCGATCACGCTGAATATTCCGATGATCTCCGCTGCCATGGACACAGTGACCGAAGCCCGTCTGGCTATCGCACTGGCCCAGGAAGGCGGTATCGGCTTCATTCACAAGAACATGTCCATCGAGCAGCAGGCTGCCGAAGTGCGCAAGGTCAAGAAGTACGAGAGCGGCGTGGTCAGCGACCCCGTTACCGTGCGCCCTGACATGACCATCGCCCAGATCAAGGAGCTGAGCCACAAGAACGGTTTCGCCGGTTACCCCGTGGTGACTGACGGCAACCAGCTGGTGGGCATCATCACCGGCCGTGACGTGCGCTTCGTCATCGATCTCTCCCAGACCGTCGAACAGATCATGACCCAGAAAGATCGTCTGGTGACCGTGCGTGAAGGGGCCCCTCGTGAAGAGGTGGTGGCCCTGATGCAAAAGCACCGCATCGAGAAGGTGCTGGTGGTCAACGGCGACTTCAAGCTCAAGGGCATGATCACCGTGAAGGACTTCCAGAAAGCCGAGCGCAAGCCCAACGCCTGTAAAGACGAGCGTGGCCGTCTGCGGGTCGGTGCCGCCGTCGGTGCCGGTGCAGGCAACGAAGAGCGCGTCGCCGCCCTGGTGGAAGCCGGTGTGGACGTGCTGCTGATTGACTCCTCCCACGGCCACTCCCAGGGCGTGCTGGATCGCATCAAGGCGACCCGTGAAGCCTATCCTGACCTGCAAATCATCGGCGGCAACGTCGCCACTGCCGCTGGCGCCAAGGCGCTGGTGGAAGCGGGTGTCAACGCCGTCAAGGTCGGTATCGGCCCGGGCTCCATCTGTACTACCCGTATCGTGACCGGCGTGGGCGTGCCCCAGATCACCGCCATCTCCGACGCCGTTGACGCTCTGGAAGGCACCGGCGTGCCGGTGATTGCCGATGGCGGCATCCGCTTCTCCGGCGACGTGGCCAAGGCCATCGCCGCGGGCGCAAGCTGCGTCATGGTGGGCTCCATGTTCGCCGGTACCGAAGAGGCGCCGGGCGAGATCGAGCTCTATCAGGGCCGCTCCTTCAAGTCCTACCGCGGCATGGGCTCTCTGGGTGCCATGTCCAAGGGCTCCAGCGACCGTTACTTCCAGACCGACAACGCCGCCGACAAGCTGGTGCCGGAAGGGATCGAAGGGCGCGTGCCGTACAAGGGCCGCCTCAAAGAGATCATCCACCAGCAGATGGGCGGCCTGCGCTCCTCCATGGGTCTGACCGGCAGCGCGACCATCGACGACATGCGCACCAAGGCCGAGTTCGTGCGCATCTCGGGCGCCGGGATGAAAGAGTCCCACGTTCACGACGTGACCATTACCAAAGAAGCCCCCAACTACCGGATGGGCTGATGAAACGGGGCTCTGCGCCCCGTTTTTCCACCCTTTTTTTATCCCGTGCTTTTTGTGACAACATCAGCCTGATGCAGGAATAAAATGACTAAAGACATTCACGCCCACCGTATCCTCATCCTCGACTTCGGTTCCCAGTACACCCAGCTCATCGCCCGCCGCGTGCGCGAGATCGGCGTCTACTGCGAACTGTGGGCCTGGGACGTAACCGAAGAGCAGATCCGCGAGTTCAACCCGAGCGGCATCATCCTCTCCGGCGGCCCGGAATCCGTGACCGAGGCGGGCAGCCCGCGCGCCCCCGAGTACGTGTTCAACGCCGGCGTGCCGGTGTTCGGCATCTGCTACGGCATGCAGACTATGTCCGAGCAGCTCGGCGGCAAGGTGCAGTCCTCCAACCTGCGTGAATTCGGCTATGCCCAGGTCGAAGTGCTGGGCCAGTCCGGCAAGGCCAGTGCGCTGCTGCGCAACATCGAAGACGCCATTGCCGACAACGGCAATGCCCTGCTGGATGTCTGGATGAGCCACGGCGACAAGGTCACCGAGATCCCCGCCGGCTTCACCACCATCGCCCAGACCGCGACCTGCCCCCACGCCGCCATGGCCGACGAAGCCAAGCGCTTCTACGGCGTGCAGTTCCACCCGGAAGTGACCCACACCCGTCAGGGTGCCCGCATGCTGGAGCACTTCGTCAAGGACATCTGCGGCTGCGAGTGCCTGTGGACCCCGGCCACCATCATCGACGACGCCGTCGCCCGCATTCGCGAGCTGGTGGGTGACGACGAGGTGATCCTGGGCCTCTCCGGCGGCGTGGACTCCTCCGTGGTCGCCATGCTGGTGCACCGCGCCATCGGCGATCGCCTCACCTGCGTCTTCGTCGACAACGGCCTGCTGCGTCTGAATGAAGGCCAGCAGGTGATGGACATGTTCGGCGATCACCTCGGCCTGAACATCATCAAGGTCGACGCCGAAGAGCGCTTCCTCTCCGCCCTCGCGGGGATCGACGAGCCGGAAGCCAAGCGCAAGACCATAGGCCGCGTCTTCGTGGACGTGTTCGACGACGAGTCCAAGAAGCTCAAGAACGCCAAGTGGCTGGCCCAGGGCACCATCTACCCGGACGTCATCGAATCCGCTGCCAGCAAGACCGGCAAGGCCCACGTCATCAAGTCCCACCACAACGTCGGCGGCCTGCCGGAAGAGATGAAGATGGGTCTGGTGGAGCCGCTGCGCGAGCTGTTCAAGGACGAAGTGCGCCGTGTCGGCCTCGAACTCGGCCTGCCCTACGACATGCTCTACCGTCACCCCTTCCCGGGTCCAGGCCTGGGCGTGCGCGTGCTTGGCGAAGTGAAGAAAGAGTACTGCGACCTGCTGCGCAAGGCTGACGCCATCTTCATCGAAGAGCTGCGCAAGGCCGACCTCTACAACCAGGTCAGCCAGGCGTTCGCCGTCTTCCTGCCGGTGCGCTCCGTCGGCGTCATGGGCGATGGCCGCAAGTACGACTGGGTCATTGCGCTTCGCGCCGTCGAGACCATCGACTTCATGACCGCCCACTGGGCTCACCTGCCGTACGACTTCCTCGGCCACGTGTCGAACCGCATCATCAACGAGATCAACGGCATCTCCCGCGTGGTGTACGACGTCTCCGGCAAGCCGCCTGCCACTATCGAATGGGAATAAGCGGTTAACGCCTCTCCCTGAGATCACGCAAAACTGTCAAAAAGGCGCCCTTGAGGCGCCTTTTCTTTTTCCAATCGTTTGCGAGAAAATTTTGCTCCTGGCGAAGGGGATAGAGGCCCTGTTGCCAACGTTGTCATGGTAAGTGCCCGAGTCGATAGGCAGAGCCTCATCTATCGCATCCACACAAGGCGGCAGGCTGTGGTTTCTCCGGGCAGGGGAAAGGCTTTGCTGCATAGCCTCTGAAGGCCATCCACGAGTGTTATGCCCAGAAAGGTAAGTGCCACTGTGTCCAGCATCAAACACTTCTTCAAAATCCCCCCAAGTGATAGCAGGCGCACCAGTTACCGTTTCAAATGCAAAACCACGGTGCCGCTGCCCAACCCGCTCCACGGGGAAGCCATGGTGCAGATCTTCCAATCCCTGGATGGGTCGGCTCATATCACCTCCATCACCCCGATCTGGGTGGGTTGCGGGGAGGGGGAGATCGCCTAACCGGTTTGCTCTAACAACCAGCAATAAGAAAGACGCCTTATGGCGTCTTTTCACCTCTGTTGGTTTGAAAGCACTATGGCGGCGAACCTTTGTCACGACGACCCGGATCTTGCTCACTTGTGCCATCGCGATGGCTCATCACGGCATCAGGAGATATCAGCGTTTTTTGAAGGGAGTGGGAAGGAAGTGGGAAGGGAGCGGGGCTGTGGCGCCGCTTTCCCAGGTGGTGGTGACCTGGGTTTGCAAGGGCAGTGCATGGAAAACAGTGCCACCGGTGTCGGCAGCACTGACGCAAAGCCTGGTGGGATAACGCTCTTTTAGGGGTTATCAGGCCAGGGCGGGGCTGGATGTAGCGGCGCAGGGCAGGGCGGCCAACTGTGCAAGGTGCTCGCCCAGAGAGACCCCGGCGCCGGTGGCGTTGACCGTCTCGAAGTAGTCGTGCCAGCCCGATGCGGCTATCCCCTGGACGAGGGCCTCGATGGCTGCGGCATCCGGCCCGCGCCAGATGGCGAAGAAGGGGTGGGGCGCACCATGGAGGGTGGCAGCATCGGTCTCGCCCAGGGCGATGGGCTCCACCCCGAGGGCGGCGAGGTTGGCCATGCCTGTGCCAATGGCCTCGAAGAACTGCTGACGAGCCGTCTGGCTCAATGCCAGCCAGGCGGGAGTGGGGGTGTAGAGCTCTGTCAGATAGTGGGTCATAGGGGTTCCTTCGGGAGTTGGCCCTTGCGCAAGGTGCGCAAGGCGCGTTGACAAATCCGGGTTGTCGCGGGACTGGGGCTTTCGCGAGACCAGCGCGCGCAGAGGTCAGTGACCCACTGTGGCCTGTCTTTGCTCGCATCGTTCAGCCAGTTGGCAACGGAGTCCTGCACATAGAGGGCGGGATCGGCCTTGAGGGGCTCGAGCAGCATCAGGGCCTGCTCCGGCGCTTGTCGCAGGGACGCAAGATGGGTACACCAGACGCCGCGGGGCCGGGTCGCTTCGCTGGCAAAGCGTCGCAGCCGCTCGGACGGCTCCGCCGTCAAGGGCACCAGGGCGGCAATGGCCGCCTCCAGCTGCGCAGCAATGGTCGTTCGCATTGCGAGCCAGGCCCACTCGCGCACCCCAAAGTGCGGGTCATCGGCGAGGGGGCGAATGAGGGCCAGGCGGTCGCTGAGCGACAGTCCCTCGCTCGCGCCCACCATGAAACAGGCCCAGCCCCGCACGGTATCGGAGGGATGACGGCTGAGCGCCGCAAGATCCCTCGTGCCGTTCTCGGCCAGGAGCAGCCTGGCGGCCAGTGCCATGCGCCGGGTAATGCCCTCCCCGGATGCGGCGTGCATCGATGCCAGCGCCTGGGGCCCGAGCGAAGGCAGGGTGCACTGCATCAGGGCGGCAAAATCCACCGCTAGGCATTCGGTCAGGTTGCTTGCCTCAGCCTCTCCCCGGTTGAGCTGGGCGAGGCGTGAGGGGGCGATATCCGTGATGCGGCTGCGTGTCATGGGTGCTCCTCTGTGGCGGCCTCAGTGCAGCCTGCCCGGGATGAGATGACATTGAGCCAGGCCCGCTTGAGCAGGGCGCTCAGGGTTTCCCGCTCTGCCTGATCGAACCCGGCAAACAGGGAGCCTATCCACTGGCTGTGCTCATCGAGCAGGTGCTGCGCCAGGGCCTGGCCCTGCTCTGTCAGGCGCACCGAGATCTTTCGCCTGTCCTGGCTGTCGCTGTGGCGAGCCAACAGGCCGTCCCGTTGCAGCCCGTCGAGCAGGCCGGTGATGGTGGCCCGTGTGACCCCCGCCTTGTCGGCAAGCTCGTGGGGAGCCAACCCTTCTGGCAGGTCGCGCAGCAAAAACAGCAGCACGAACTTGCCTTCGGAGAGGCGGTGAGGGGCCAGGCGCGCCGCGCACGCCTGATCGATGGCAGCGGCGAGGGTCAACACCTCAAAGCAGACGCGCATGTTTTGGGTGTCCGCGTGTCCGCGGCGCTCTGCATCCTCGAGCAGGGCGAGGTGTTTCTGTTCCAGCGTGATCATGATGGTGAGTCTCGAATGACTTTGTATGGCGCCATACTATATGGCGCCAATCAAATGATCAACCACCCAAGCGCGCGACCGGAATGGTCCATGGCAACGGAGAGCGGGAGTGTGGCGATGGGGGGCCTTTGCAAGAGAAGGCGTTGCAAGAAAATCGGCCATCTTTGGCCGTCATTCCCTATAATGCCCCTCCTTTGTGGTCTGGGGGGAGTGTCCCGCAGTGAGCCACCGCAAGCCCGAATGTTGATAGAGACGATCCCATGCATACCCTGGAACAGCTTCGCGCAGGCGAACTCTGCGGCGCCCGCCACCTCAAACTTGCTGAAAACCTCGCGGTGTTCCCTCCCGAGATCCTGAGCCTCAAGGAGACCCTGGAGGTGCTGGATCTCACCGGCAACCAGCTGAGCGAGTTGCCTGACGCGCTGGCCGAATGCAAGAAGCTGCGCATCCTCTTCTGCTCCGAGAACAACTTCACCGAACTGTCCGAGGTGTTGGGGCGCTGCCCTGCGCTCACCATGGTGGGCTTCAAGGCCAACCGCATCGCGACCGTCCCGGCCACCTCCCTGCCCGCCAGATTGCGCTGGTTGATCCTGACCGACAATGCCATTGAACGACTGCCGGACGAGCTGGGGCAGTGTGACGCCCTGCAAAAGCTGATGCTCTCTGGCAACCGGCTACATGAGCTTCCCGAGACGCTTGCCGGTTGCCACCGTTTGGAGCTTTTGCGCATCGCCGCCAACCGCCTGCCAGCGCTGCCGAGCTGGCTGCCCTCGATGCCGCGTCTGTCCTGGCTGGCCTTTGCGGGCAACCCATTCTGTGATGAGCAGGCGTGTCTGAACGGCACATCGGAGCTCACTACCGAGATCCCCTGGCAGGCGCTCTCACTGGGGGATGTGCTCGGGGAGGGAGCATCCGGCGTCATCTATCGCGCCGAGTGGGCGGGTGCCGAAGGGCCCGGGGCGGTGGCGGTCAAGCTCTTCAAGGGGGCCGTCACCAGCGATGGCTTGCCCCTGAGCGAGATGACTGCGTCCCTGGCCGCCGGTCGTCATCCAAACCTGGTCGGTGTGATGGGGAGAGTGAGCGATCATCCCTCCGGCATCCCGGCACTGGTGATGCCCCTGATAAACCCCGCCTTCGCCACCCTGGCGGGCCCCCCGAGCCTGGACTCCTGCACCCGGGATGTCTATGGGGAGGATCTGAACTTCACCCCGGCCCAGGTGATGGCCATGGTGCAGGGGGTGGCTGCGGCCGCCCGGCACCTGCACGAGCGGGGCATCCTCCACGGCGATCTCTACGCACACAACCTGCTGTACTCCTTGCAGCCCGCGATGCCTCACTCGTCGCAGGAGGCGCCGGGCCGGGTGCTGCTCGGGGACTTTGGTGCCGCCTCCTGTTACGACCGCGCCGATGAGGTGCTGGCCGGGCGGCTGGAGCGCCTGGAAGTGCGGGCCTTTGGCTGCCTGCTGGCCGAGCTGCTGGCGCGCTGTAATGGGGGCGACGCCGACCTTGACCCCCTTCATCGACTGGCCAGAGAGTGCGGCTTTGAGGTGCCTTCCCGGCGACCCACCTTCGCGCAGATCCTGACCCGGCTGGCAGCGATGGCGACAAGCCTGCCTGGGGTCGTGGCCTGAGGCCTGCCCATCGTGGGCGTTCTCTTGCACAGGGGCGGGATCATGGGGCTTGCGCCACTTCGGTGAAGTTGTGATAGTGATGCACCATTGCAGATGACGAGAGGAAGATGATGGAAGCGGCATTTTGGCACCAGAAGTGGAAAGAGAACCGGATTGGCTTTCATCAGGCAGATTTCAACCGCTGGCTGCAATCCTGGTGGTCGGCCCAGCAAGGGAGCGACCCCGTGCTGGTGCCCCTTTGCGGCAAGTCCCGGGACATGCTCTGGCTGCGTGAGCAGGGGCATCCGGTGGATGGCTTCGAGCTCTCCGAGCTCGCCATTACCCAGTTTTTTGACGAGAACAACCTGAGTGCAGAGAGAAGCGAGGTGGGTCCCTATCAGTGCCACCGGCACGAGGATCTGCGCATCTATCAGGGGGACTTCTTCGCCGCTCCGGAGCTTGGTCAGCGTTATCGCCTGGTCTATGACAGGGCGGCCCTCATCGCCTTGCCGGGCGCCATGCGCCGCCAGTATGCCGCCCTGATGAGCCGCCTGGTGGAGGCGGGAGGGCAGGTGTTGCTGGTGACCCTCGAGTATCAGCCCGAGCAGCAGCTACAGCCGCCGTTCTCGGTGGGGGAGATGGAGGTGCGCACCCTGTTTGAGCGCGACTTTGGTGTCGAGGTGCTGGGCCGGGGGGCTGAGCTGGATCACCCCAGGGTGCTCTCGGGGCAGCTCTCCTATTTCGACGAGGTGGCTTACCGGCTTATCCGCCGGGGCTGAGGAGGGCGCGAGGCCGCTGCCAACGAGGGAAGTGGCGCTTGTTTTACCTCCTTTGACATAGATCAACGTGGAAAATCAGGGAAATGCCTAAGATGAGGCTGTTTCTCAATCACTGCTGGTGCCGACCGATGAGCTCTGGTTTGAACGCCGGTCGAACATCAACCCAGTGTCTGATTTTCACGCTCATGTTCACTTTTGGCGGCTCTGGTCGCAATTGATTATGGTTTTTCCAGCCGACCCCACAGGGTCGGCTTTTTATTGCCTGCGCGTTGCCAACAGGGGAGGTCAGCCTTCGAAGGTGGCGGCGTTGAGCCGAAATGCCCGTGGATCGTCGATAAACTGGCCGGTGATCCGCTCGTCATGTTCGTGCCCCTGACCATAGCTGCAGAGGATCAGCCGATCGGAGGTGCGCGATCGCAGCTGGGTGATAAAGCGCACCAGATCGGCGCGGCTCAACTTGCCCACCTCGTCGCAGACCCGTTCCCGCTGATCAAACCCCAGATCCTTGTTGCCGATGCTGACCCAGAGCCGCTGGCCGCGGCTGCGCAGGTTGGCATCCCGCTCGCTCAACTGGGCTTGCAGCCCCGCCTTGCTCTCTTGCCACTGTTGCTCGGTAAATTCGAGCATGGCGAGCGGGAAGAGGTCGATAAACTCCTCCACCGCATCGAGCAGGATCTGCGGTCCCGCCACCGGCGACTGGATATAGAAGATCAGCCCCGGATGGCGATTGAGAGGCAGGTTGCCGGCGCCCACCACATACCCCAGTTGCTGGCGGGTGCGCAGCTCGTGAAAGAAGGTAGAGGACATGATGTGGTTCGCCAGGGTAAAGCAGGCGAGATCCCGCGCCCGGGTGGTGCGCGACTGGTAGTAGACCAGCAGCGCCGAGTCCTCGTGATCGCACCCCTGTTCGCGAATGAGGGTACCTCTGTCCTGGATGGAGATGAGGGGGCGGCGGGTCTCGGCGCTGGGCTGGCTGTTGGCACCGAGGTGGCGCTCCAGCAGGGCCGCGAGTTCGAGGGCCTCGGCGGCCGTCCAGTCTCCGTGTACCAGGGCCTCCAGATGCACCCTGGCAAAGAGCTCGGAGACGAAGCCAGGCATCTCCCCGAGTTCGACGGTGCGCAGGTGGCGCAACAGCTGCTCGAAGGGCGGGTTGTTGGGTTGCAGCAAACTGGTGAGCTGGTTGAACAACTGGGAGATGGGGCGGGTCTTGGCCTGGTTCTCCCAGTTGCGGATAAGCTGCTCCTTGATCTCGCTAAAGCGGGCCGGATCCGGATACCCCAGGGTGCGGTTGCCGAGGATCATGTCGAGCAGCAGCGGTTGCTTGTCGGCAAAACCGCTGAGGTTGATGGTAAAGCCCCCCTGATGGGCATAAATCTGGTAGCCAAGGCCCGCGAGCTCCGCCGGGTAGGTGAGGGCGTTGAGGTGATCCGTGAGCAGCTCCACGGCCAGACGCGCCATGGCGATGTGACGGGGGCTCTTGACCGCATGTTCGCTGTCGACGGAGATGTAAAGGCTGCCCTTGGGCACGCTGAACTGATGCTCGTGCAGGTGCCAGAGCCGGAAACCGGGCCTGTCGATGAGGCAGGACGGCATGTCGGCGGGCAGTGCCGGTAGACGGGCGTCGAGGCGGGTGCTGATGAAGGGGTTGGGCGCCGGCAGGTGCAGGGCGGGATCCGGTTCACTCTGCTGCCAGCGGATCTTCTCGGCCTCGCTGATGATCTGGACGCTGTAGGGTGTCTGGTACCAGCGGGCGAGGCGATCCGTGCTCACTTCCGGGGCCTGGATGGTCACTCGCAGATTGTGGGGGGTCAGCTTGGCGAGGAAGCGCCGGATCAGCGGCTCATCGAACTCGCGCATCATGTAATCGCCGTAGAGCAGATCGTCCGGCCCATAGCTGAACAGGTTGAGCACGAGGCCGGAGACGGTGTCGAGGGCCCGGCCACGCTCCTGGAAGCGGAAGGCGGACTCCAGCACGCTGCGCTTCTCCTCATAGCGCCAGGCCTGCACCCCGTCCCGCTCGATGAGCTTCAGATAGCCAAACAGGGCGGCGATGATCTCGTCCACATGCTCAAGCCCAAGGGGGGTGAGGCCAAAGCTCACGCCAAAGTCCTTGAAGTTGGCGCCGCTGATGCCGCCGCCGGCGGCGAGCTGATTGACCCAGCCTCGCCCCTTGAGCAGAGAGAGCAGGCTGCCTTCCCCCTCATAGCCGATGAGGTGGCTCAGGAAGGTGAGGGGTTTTTTGTCGTAATACGCATCCACGCACGGCAGCGGGAAGGTCAGCGCCAGCTTGCGGGTCTCCTTGACCGGGGTCAGCTGGATGCGAATGCCGAGATCATCGAGTCGGTAGAGAGGATGGCTCAGTACCGGAGGGCCGAGGCGGCGATCCGGAATGGCACCAAAGAAGCGATCACACCAGGCCAGCTGGGTCTCGATGGGTGCCGGTGAAAGCATGACCAGCGCCATGCGATCCGCACTGTAGTGGGTTTCGTAGAACGCAATGAGGTCCGAGCGCAGATCCCGGCCGGGGAGATCCGCCAGGGTGTCGAGGTTACCCACCGAGAATTTGGAGAAGGGGTGGTCCGGATTGACCGTCTCCTTGTGCACCTGGTAGCTGCGGCGCACATCGTCCTGCAGCTTGAGGCGGTACTCGGAGTCCACCGCGTTGCGCTCCTTGTCGACCCACTCCGGTGCAAAGGTGGGGCAGATGAAGAACTGGGAGAACCGGTCGAGCCCCGCCTCGAAGAAGCCGTTGTCGATGTCGAAGAAGAAGTTGGTGAACTCGGTGCCAGTCCAGGCGTTGTTGCTGCCCCCGTGACGGCTCATGAATTGCTGGTACTCACCGGGTTTGGGGTAGGTGCGGGTACCGAGAAACAGCATATGCTCGAGGAAATGGGCCATGCCCTGGCGATCGGCTGGATCGTCGAAGTGGCCGGTATTCACCGCCAGGGAGGCGGCGGATTTGTCGGTCTCGGGATCACAGATCAGCAAGACCCTGAGCCGGTTTGCCAGCTCCAGATAGTGATACCGCCGATGGTCATTGGGACTGGCATATGGGCTCATTGGGGAGGGGCTCGCGGTGAATTTATTTGAATTTAAACATGATTATCGACCCCGCTATCTTGCGAGGCAAACCCTTTTCTGAGAGGTGGCGCAATTGTTTCCCCCGGCATGGCGGGGTAAGATTCCCCCGCTATTTAAACAGGCCCCCTGGGCGAGGTTGTAATGAAAATCTACATCATGCGTCATGGCCAGGCTGGCATGAACGCAAAGACTGATGAACAGCGTCCACTGACCGAGCAAGGCATCGAAGAGTCCATCCACATGGCGGGCTGGCTGGCTCCCCAATTGGCAGGCTCCCTGAACCTGGTGATCCACAGCAACTACCTGCGTGCCAGACAGACCTGGCAGGCCATCGCCCCCGAGTTGCCCAAGGCCCTCAAGGTCGAGGAGAGCGGCGACATCACCCCCTATGGGGACCCGGCTTTCGTGGCGAGCTACCTCACGGAGCTGGCGGCGGAGCATGACAACATCCTGATGGTCAGCCACCTGCCGCTGGTGGGGTATCTGGTCCAGAGTCTCTGCCCGGCGGCAGGGGCCCCCATGTTCGCGACGTCCGGGCTGGCCTGCATCGAATGGCAAGATGGCAAAGGAGTCTTGCTCTGGTTGGAAGGACCGCATACAATACGGTAAAAGTTAATAATAAGTTACAGTTTGGTTTTTTGGGGAAGAGAGAGTCGAATTTTCCGGTTTTTTATATAAATTTAACGGAATTATTTCGCATAAGCTGCTGTCATACGGATACAACTTCAAGAGGTTGCAAACGATGAGAGTGTTCAAGAAGTACCTGCCACTGATGGTGGCAAAACATGTCAAAACCTTCTTCAAGGGGCGGATTTACATCCACGGCAGGGGGCGCTTCGATTTCCAGTCGGGCTTGCTGATGATGCCATTGCAAGCCGACATTCCCCATCGCCAGACGGTGCTCGAGGTCAATGAACTGATTTCAAGGCTCCACATGGATGCCGCCTGAGGCGCCTCAGGCTGACCCTGGTCCCCCTCATGCCCGCCCCTGTGCGGGCATGATTGTTGATGGAGCCTGGGCGCGGCGCCAACCGTTCGCGTCATGGCGCTTCTTCCTGCGTTGGCAGGCTTGCTTATCCTGATTGCCTCTCTATACTCGCGCGCAATACCCGCCTTTTTATTCTGGATATCGCAATGCCCCTTGCCTTCCTGTTTCCCTTCTCCTGCATGGCCATCTGGGCCGGCAATGGCATCGTCAGCAAGCTGGCGGTCGGGGTGTTGTCTCCTGCGGCGCTCGCCTGGTCGCGCTGGATGGTGGCGGCCCTGGTGCTGACCCCGTTTCTTGCTCACCGGGCCTGGCGCGAGCGCCGCAAGCTGCGGGCCGGTTTCTCGAAGCTGGCGGTGCTGGCCCTGCTCGGCATGGTCTTGAACCAGACCTTTGGCTATTACGCGGCCCAGACCCTAGGGGCCACCGAGATTGGCCTGATGATGGGGCTGACCCCCTTGATGACAGTGCTGCTCAGCATCTGGTTGCTGCGCGAGCGGCCCACCTGGGGGGCGCTGCTGGGAGGCGCCATCTCCATTCTGGGGCTGGCGATTTTGTTGGGGCAGGGGGATCCGGTCCGGCTGCTGACCCAGGGCATCCATATCGGTTCCGTCTACATGCTGCTCTCGGCGGCCACCTATGCGCTCTACAGCGTGCTGCTCAAGCGCTGGGATCTGGGGCTGGACAACTGGTCCATGCTCTACGGTCAGGTGCTGTGCAGCCTCCTGTTCCTCACCCCCTTCTATCTGCTGGTGGACGGGCACTGGCCCGATGGCAGCGCCCTCTGGCTCATCCTCTATGCGGGGATCCCGACCTCGGCCCTCTCGCCCTGGCTCTGGATGCAGGGCATTGCCCTGCTCGGGGCGAGCCGCACCGCCATCTTCATGAACCTGTTGCCGGTCATGACGGCCGCTCTTGCCATCAGCTGGCTCGGGGAGCGGCTCACCAGCTATCACCTCATCGGTGGCGGCATGACCCTGATGGGGGTGTTGCTGGCGCAGTTGCTGGTGAGGCCCGTGACGGTGCGAAGACGCGCCCGGCTCGCGGTGGCGGGCTGTCAGGAGAAGTAGGATAAAAAAAGACCGCTCTCGAGGCGGTCTTTTTGGTTCGGTGCCCAGCGTCACTGCGCCGTCAGATAGAGATCCTTGGCATAGACCAGGTCTTGCGGGTTCTGGTAGGGGTAGCCCTGGACGTTGGGTTTGAGCAGCCGTGACTTCACGTAGAAGTAGACAGGGGCGATGGGGGCTTCCTCGTCGATCAGCACCTCGGCCTGCTGATAGAGGCGGTTGCGCTCGGCCGGATCCTTGGCGTCATGGGCCTTGGCCAGGAGGGCGTCGTACTCCTTGTTGAACCACTTGCCGCTGTTGGCGCTGCTGCTGGAGGTCATGATGTCGAGGAAGGTGGAGGCATCGTTGTAGTCTCCGTTCCATGAGTAGCGGCTCACCCCGAAGTCACCCTCGTTCAGGGCCGACACCATGGTCTTCCACTCCATGTTGTTGAGCTCCGCCTTGACCCCCAGGTTGTGCTTCCACATGGAGGAGATGGCGAGCGCTATCTTCTTGTGCCCCTCGTTGGTGTTGTAGAGGATGTCCACCGTCAGCGGCTTGTCCGGGCCGTAACCCGCCTCGCCGAGCAGCGCCTTGGCCTGCTTGATGCGCTCTTCCTTGCTCATCAGCTCGCTGGCGGGGCGTTTGAGCTCGAAGCCGTCCACGCTCGGCGGGGTCAGGCTGAAGGCGGAGAGCTGCCCCTGTCCCAGGATCTTCTCCGTGATGGTGTCCCGGTCGATGGCAAGGGAGAGTGCCTTGCGTACCCTGACGTCGTCAAAGGGTTTGCGCTGGGTGTTGAAGACGTAGTAGTAGGTGGCGAGCATGGGGGCGCTCACCAGCTCCTCCGGACTCTGGCGCTTGATCTGCTGATACTGCTCCAGGGGATAGGTGGTGTAGTGCAGCTCGCTCGCACGATAGCGGTTGTAGGCCGCGGTATCGGAGACGATCTCCAGATAGATCACCTTGTTGAGCACGGTGTGCTCGTTGTCCCAGTAGTGGGGATTGCGCTCGGCGATGAGGCGCTCGTTCGGGGTCCACTCCTTGAGGGCGAAGGCGCCGTTGGAGACGATGTTGGCCGGTTTGACCCACTCATGACCGAACTTCTCGATGGTGGCCTTGGGCGCCGGGAAGGTGGTGTAGTGGGAGAGGGTCTTGAGGAAGAAGGGGACCGGGTTTTTCAGGGTGATCTGCAGGGTGTAGTCATCGAGCGCCTTGATCCCCAGGGCATCCGGGCTCTGCTTGCCCTGCACCACGTCGCTGGCATTGGCGACGCCGGTCAGCTCGATGAACCAGGCGTAGTTGGAGGCGTTCTTGGGATCCGCCGCCCGCTGCCAGCCATAGACGTAGTCTGCCGCCGTCACCGGCTCGCCGTTGGACCATTTGGCATCGGGTCTGAGCTTGAAGGTGTAGACGGTGCCCGTGGCATCGAGCTCGTAGCCAAGGGCGCCCGCCGCCTGCAGCTTGCCGTTGCCATCCAGGGTATAGAGCCCCTCGAACAGATCGTTGACGACGTCGCTGCCCGCGCTCTCTTCCACCATCTGGGGATCGATGGAGGCAGGCTCGGTGCCGATGTTGCGCACGAACACTTGCTGGGCGGCTGGCAGAAGCTGGGTGCCTTCAGGCACCTGGGCAGCGAGGACGGGGAGGGTGAGCAGAGCGGCAACCGCCCCGGCGATAAGCGACTTTTTCATTGAATATCCTTATGTTTTTTTGCTTCCAAAGCGCAGCCAGTGTGCGGGATTGGGGGGGAGATCTCAAGAGGGGCGCCTCTGGCGCAACATTGCCGGGCGCCAGGGGGAGCAAGGCGGGCAGCCGCGTCGGCCCGGATGCATTCTTGTCACGAATTAACCTCCCAAAAGATGCCGGATGGCACCCTTTTTTCACGCCGAAAGCCCGTGGTGGCGCGGTTTTCTGGCGATTTAAAGAACGGCTTAATTCGCTGCAAAAACAAAAAACAGGCGTTACATTGGGTTACAAAACAACGCTGCCGGGGATCGGCACTTTTTTTGCCGACACTTGCAAACGTTTTCAATGGCCAACGGAAACGATCTTAAAGGAACAAGAATGCGAAACATGATCACCATGGGCGAGTTCATCGTCAAAAAGCAGGCGGACTACCCGACCGCGACCGGCGAGCTGACCTCCTTGCTCAGCTCCATCCGCCTGGCCGCCAAGGTGGTGAACCGGGAGATCAACAAGGCGGGTCTGGCGGACATCATCGGTTCCATCGGCGCCGAAAACGTGCAGGGCGAGGTGCAGCAGAAGCTGGACGTCTATGCCAACGAGCGCTTCAAGGCGGCGCTGGAGGCCCGTGGCGAGGTGTGCGGCATGGCCTCTGAGGAGGAGGAGGACTTCGTCTCCTTCGATTCCGAGCTCTCTCGTCACTCCAAGTACGTGGTGCTGATAGACCCCCTCGACGGTTCCTCCAACATCGACGTCAACGTCTCGGTCGGGACCATCTTCTCCATCTACCGCCGGGTCAGCAAACCGGGCGCCGGGGTCACTCTGGAGGACTTCCTGCAGCCGGGTCACCGTCAGGTCGCGGCGGGCTACGTGGTCTACGGCTCCTCCACCATGCTGGTCTACACCACCGGCTTTGGGGTCAACGGCTTCACCTATGACCCCTCCATCGGCTGCTTCTGCCTCTCCCACGAGAACATCCGCATTCCGGAGGAGGGCAAGATCTACTCCATCAACGAGGGCAACTACATCAAGTTCCCGGACGGGGTGAAGAAGTACCTGAAATACTGCCAGGAGCGTGACGAGGCGACTCACAGGCCCTATACCTCCCGCTACATCGGTTCCCTGGTGTCGGATTTCCACCGCAACCTGCTCAAGGGGGGCATCTACATCTACCCGTCCGGCACCAACTCTCCGAACGGCAAGCTGCGCCTGCTCTATGAGTGCAACCCCATGGCCTTCCTGGTGGAGCAGGCCGGTGGCAAGGCGTCCGATGGCTTTGGCCGCATCATGGACATCCAGCCTACCGCTCTGCACCAGCGGACCCCCTACTTCGTCGGGTCCACCAGGATGGTGGAGCGGGCCGAGGCCTTCATGCGGGAGTTCTCCGCCCACGAGGATCCGGCCAACCAGGGCTAAGCCCGGGCCAGCGTCCCTTCGTCACGGGAGCCGTCAAGGCTCCCGTTTTTATTGGCGTGCAGGCGGGTGTAGCCAGGTTGATATGCTGACGGGCTGACGGGCTGACGGGCTGACGGGCTGACGGGCTGACGGGCTGATGGGCTGACGGGCTGACGGACTGACGGACTGACGGACTGACGGACTGACGCGGCGCCTCGGCGGTCGCGGTGCAATGGCTGGTGGCCCCCTTGCCGGGATGCCTGGCCTGGATATCTGGTCTGGATACGTGGGCGGGATAAATACGGCACGGGCCATCTGCGGGGCTATCGAGGCGCGTTGAACCCGTTTTTTGCCCACGATCATCCCCACATCCATCTGTTTTTTAGATGGGTGATGACTCGATGTATCGCATTGGTGGATGGGTTTGGCGGCAAAATGGTGCTGCCAGAAGGGCGAACCGAGGCATCGGGAGGCAAGAAGGCGGGCCGGGGGCGAGATGCCGCCCCTTGCCTGCAACGAAACGGGAGCCCTGGGGCTCCCGTTGTTGTAGGCGGCAGGTCGCGCCCTGCTGACGTCATGCTTCCCCTCAGGGGGTGGCATGGCGGGCGAGATCTGCCAGCAGGCCGTCCACCAGTTTGAGGCGCATGGCCCTGTCCTGGGTCGGCACCTGGAAGCGCAGCCGGGTCGGTCCGTCCATCTTGTAGATGCGCGGCTGCTCTGAGAGCAGCTTGACCAGATAGGCCGGGTTGACGCGGGTTTCCTGGGTAAAGTCCAGATAGCCGCCGCGCTCGCTCATCTCCACCCGGCGAATGCCCAGCGCCGTGGCGCGCTGGCGGAAGGCGGCCAGCTCCATCAGCGTCTTGGTCGGCTCCGGCAAGAGACCGAAGCGATCGATGAGCTCCACTTTGAGCTCCCGCAGCTCCTGCTCGTCGGCGGCACTGGCGATGCGCTTGTACATGGAGAGGCGCATGTTGACGTCCGGGATGTAGTCTTCCGGGAGCAAGGCGGGCAGGCGCAGCTCCACCTCGGTATGCTGGCTCATGAGCTGCTCCAGCGACGGTTCCTTGCCATGTTTGAGCGCCTCCACCGCTTGCTCCAGCATCTCCATGTAGAGGGTGAAGCCCACCGATTCGATCTGGCCGCTCTGATCGTCGCCCAGCAGCTCGCCCGCGCCCCGGATCTCCAGATCGTGGGTGGCGAGCGCAAAGCCGGCGCCGAGATCTTCCAGCGACGCGATGGCCTCCAGCCGCTTGGCCGCATCCTTGGTCATCAGCTTGGGATGGGGGGTGAGCAGGTAGGCATAGGCCTGGTGGTGGGAGCGACCGACCCGGCCCCGCAGCTGGTGCAACTGGGCCAGACCGAGATGATCCGCCCGGTCCATGATGATGGTGTTGGCGCTCGGCACGTCGATGCCGGTCTCGATGATGGTGGTGCACACCAGCAGGTTGAAGCGCTGGTGGTAGAAGTCCGACATCACCCGCTCGAGCTCCCGCTCGCGCATCTGGCCGTGGGCGATGCCGATGCGCGCCTCCGGCACCAGCTCGGCAAGATCGGCGGCGCACTTCTCGATGCTCTCCACGTCGTTGTGCAGGTAGTAGACCTGGCCGCCACGCTTCAATTCCCGCAGTACCGCCTCGCGCACCACCGCAGGTTCGTGCTGGCGCACGAAGGTCTTGATGGCGAGCCGCTTGGCGGGCGGGGTAGCGATGATGGAGAGATCCCGCATGCCGGACATGGCCATGTTGAGGGTGCGGGGAATGGGGGTCGCGGTGAGGGTGAGGATATCCACGTCGGCGCGCAGCGCCTTGATCTTCTCCTTCTGGCGCACCCCGAAGCGGTGCTCCTCGTCGACGATGAGCAGGCCCAGATCCTTGAAGGTGAGCTCGGCGCCGAGCAGTTTGTGGGTGCCGATGATGATGTCCACCTTGCCCTCGGCCATCTCCTTCATCACGGCGCTCTGCTCCTTGGCGGAGCGGAAGCGGCTCAGCACTTCCACCCGCACCGGCCAGTTGGCGAATCGGTCGCGGAAGTTGTCGTAGTGTTGCTGGGCCAGGAGGGTGGTGGGCACCAGCACGGCCACCTGCTTGCCGCCGTGCACGGCCACAAAGGCCGCCCGCATCGCCACTTCGGTCTTGCCAAAGCCCACGTCGCCGCACACCAGGCGGTCCATGCTCTTGGCCTGGCACATGTCGCCGAGCACAGCGTTGATGGCATTGAGCTGATCCTCGGTCTCCTCGAACGGGAAGCTCGCGGCAAACTGGCTGTAGGCCTCCCGGTCGTGTTTGAAGGCAAAGCCGTGACGGGCTGCCCGCATGGCATAGACATCCAGCAGCTCGGCCGCCACGTCCCGCACCTTTTCCGCCGCCTTGCGCCGCGCCTTGACCCAGGCCTCGCCGCCGAGCTTGTGGCTGGGCGGGTTGTCCGAGCCGGTGTAGCGGCTGATCAGGTGCAAACTGGTGACCGGCACGAACAGCTTGTCGCCGCCGGCGTATTCCAGGGTCAGAAACTCGGTGGGCAGGCCGCCTGCGTCTATGGTCTCGAGCCCCAGGTAGCGACCGACCCCGTGATCCAGGTGCACCACCGGCTGGCCCTGGGTCAGCTCGCCCAGGTTTCGGATCACCGCATCGGAGCTTAAGTTCTTGCTCTTATCCCGCTGGCGCTTGCTGCGGATCTTGCCGCCGAGCAGCTCGGCTTCGGTGATGAGGGCAAGGGGCGTCTGGCCGGGCTCTTGCAGCAGGAAGCCCCGCTCCAGGGGACAGACCAGCAGCCCGTGGCGCGCATCGCTCACCAGGAAGGCGTCGAGGGATGCAAACTCCCGGGGTTGCAGGTTGATCCGTGCGAGCAGATCCCCGAGCCCCTCGCGCCGCCCCTCGGACTCCACCGCAAACAGGGTGCGCCCGGTAAAGCCTTGCAGGAAGCCGTCAAGGGCCAGCAGGGGTTGCTCCTTGCTGTGGTCGAGCTGCAGATCCGGCAGGGGGGCGAGGGGCAGATCGTGCTGACCCGCTCCGCCGTCAACGGTCGCCTCCTGCAGACGCACGGCGCCATAGTCCCCGAGGGCGGCGAAGAGCTGCTCCACCGGCAGATAGATCTGCTGGGGCGGCAGCAGGGGACGGGTGTTGTCCCAGCGTCTGTCTTCATAGCGCTGGCCGATGTCGTTCCAGAAGCGCTGGGCCGCGGGGTAGATCTCCCCCACGGTGAGCAGCAGGGTGTTTTCGGGCAGGTAATCAAACAGGCTGGCAGTCTGCTGGAAGAAGAGCGGCAGGTAGTATTCGATGCCGGCGGGCCAGCGCCCCTTGCTCACCTCCTGATAGACGGAGCCCTCGGCGCGGGAGATCTCGAATTGTTCGCGATACTGGCCACGAAACAGCTCGATGGCCCCCTCGTCGGTGGGAAATTCCCGGGCGGGCAGGAGGCTCACCGACTTCACCGGCTCGCTGGAGCGCTGGGTCTCGGGGTCGAACGGGCGGATGGAGTCCACCTCGTCGTCAAAAAAATCAATGCGATAGGGGCGGCTGCTTCCCATGGGGAAGAGATCCAGCAGGGAGCCGCGGGCGGCGAATTCGCCGTGCTCCAGCACCTGTTCCACCGCCACGTAGCCCGCCTCCGCCAGACGCCCGCGCAGCTGCTGCAGGTTGAGGCGCTGGCCGCTTGTGACCATCAGGCTGTATTTGTCGAGATAAGCCTGGGGCGCCGTGCGCAGCATCAGGGTGGAGATGGGCACGATGAGCACGCCGTGGCGCATCTGCGGCAACTGGTAGAGGGTCTCGAGGCGCTGGGAGATGATGTCCTGGTGGGGAGAGAAGCTGTCGTAGGGCAGGGTCTCCCAGTCCGGGAACAGCAGCACCGGGCAATCCTGATCCGCCAGCAGGAACCCCAGTTCCTGTTCAAGGCGCAGGGCGCTCGGGGTATCGGCGGTGACCAGCAGGACGGGTCTTCGGGCTTCCCGGGTGAGGCGGGCGGCAACCAGAGCCAGGCTGCTGCCGACCAGCTGGCCGAACGTTGTCTTCTGGCCCGCTTTGGCGGGCAAGGCGGGGAGGGTCATTGGCATCATCGGAGTCTTTTACTGTTGGCGTTCTTTTGACATGGACCTGGGTTAGCGCTGACGTTCCTGGGCACGCAGCTTGAGCTGTTTCGACTGCACATGCAGGCTGGCGCGCACCAGCAGCTCCCGGTCATCCTCGCGGATGCGCACGTAGTCGAGCACCACGTGGGTGCCATGCTCTCCGGCGTCCCGCTGCACGACCTCGCCGTAGCAGTAGACGGCGGAGGCCTCTTCCCGCAGGAAGATCTTGAGCCGCACGATCTGGTGCAGGGCGGGGGCCTCCCCGTGCCCCTGGTGGGGGTGCAGGTAGGTGAGCTGCCCGGCGCCAAAGCGCAGGGTGTGGAAGCGGTGCTCGGGATGATCCTGGGCTGCCAGCACATAGCCCATGATCATGTCGATCTTGCGGGACTGCTGATTGATGATCTCCACCAGATCGTGCATGGACTCGTTCTGGCTGCGCAGCAGCCGGCTGCTCACCAGATCGATGGAGGTGATGGCGGAGGCGATGCGAAACGGCTCGGGCAACTCGGCCTCCAGGGCCTCCAGCGTCGGCAGACGAAAGTCGGCCGGCATGGGGATCACATTGACCGGCGTGGCATGGGTGACGCTGAAGAACTGTTCCTGCATGGAGGCTATCCCTTGTTGTCATAGACGGTTTCCCTTTATTATCCGGTATCTTATTTCGTTGGCAACGTAGATATCCTTGAAGACCGGACTTTTTCAGCCACTGTCGCTGGCCATCGGCCTGCGTTATGCAGGCTCGCGACGCAGTAACCGCTTCGTCTCCTTTATCTCCCTGTTCTCCACCTTTGGCATCGCCATCGGGGTCGCCGCCCTGATGGTGGTGATCTCGGTGATGAACGGGTTCGAAGGCCAGCTCAAGGGGCGCATCCTCGGGGTGATCCCCCATGTGGTGGTGACCAATCAGGCCGGACGCATCGAGGCCGAGCCCGAAGGTCTGCCCGATCTGGCCGGCTTGCCCCACGTGGTGGCCACGGCCCCCATGCTCGACAGCGAAGGCATGCTGCAAAGCCCGGGTCAGCTCACCGGCGTGAGCGTGCAGGGGATCGATCCCGCCCGCTGGCCCAAGGATGACATCCTGCACGCCCAGATGCTGGGAGGGCGCCTTGACAGCCTGCAGGCCGGTGAATACCACATCGTGCTGGGGCAGGGGGTGGCCAGCCGACTCAAGGTCTCTATCGGCGACCAGGTGCGTCTCATTCTGACCGAAGGTACCCGCTTTACCCCCTTTGGCCGGGTGCCGGCCCAGCGTCTTTTCACCGTCTCCGGCATTTTCGGGGTCGGCGCCGACGTGGACAGCCAGGTGGCCCTGATTGCCCTGGGGGATGCCCAGCGCATGCTGCGCCTGCCCGCAGACAAGGTGGGCGGCATCCGCCTCTGGCTGGACGATCCCTTCGCCGCCGACGAGGTGGTGAAGACCGCGTTGCCGGACGGGCTGGAGTGGCAGGACTGGCGCCGCGAGCGCGGCGAGCTGTTCCAGGCGGTGGCCATGGAAAAACGGATGATGGGGCTGATGCTGGTGCTGATCATCGCGGTCGCCACCTTCAACATCCTCTCCGCCCTGGTGATGGTGGTCACCGACAAGGAAGGGGAGGTGGCCATCCTGCGTACCATGGGCATGAGCGAATCCGGCATCGTCAAGATCTTCATGGTGCTGGGGGCGTCGAGCGGCGTCATCGGCGCCCTGTTCGGGGGGCTGGCGGGGCTGGCGCTCTGCTTCGGCCTCAATCCTCTGCTCAATGCCCTTGGGCTCAACCTCTATATGGCGGCGGGGGGCAGCGGTCTGCCAGTCATCGTCGAGCCGGCCCAGGTTATGACGATCCTGCTGGGTGCCGTGCTGCTGAGTTTCAGTGCCACCCTCTACCCGGCCTCCCGCGCGGCCCGGGTCAAACCGGCGGAGGCGCTGCGTTATGAATAATTCATCTTCTGTTGTTACTGGTGCAAGTGGAGCCCCCGTTATGAATCAATCCGTCTCCTGCGAGCCGCTGCTGCGCTGCCAGGCCCTCAATCATGTCTACAAAGAGGGCAATCTGGAGACCCAGGTACTCAAGGGGATCGAGCTGGACGTCGCCCCCGGGGAGATGCTGGCGGTGGTGGGGAGCTCGGGCTCCGGCAAGACCACCCTGCTGCACCTTATGGGGGCGCTGGACAACCCTTCCAGCGGCGCCGTGCTGTTCAAGGGGCAGGACATCCATGGCTGGGACAGCCGCACCCAGGCGAGGTTTCGCAACCAGGAGCTGGGTTTCGTTTACCAGTTCCACCACCTGCTCTCGGAATTCAGCGCGCTGGAAAATGCGGCCATGCCGCTGCTGATCGCCGGTGAGTCGGTGGCCAGCGCCACCGAGAAGGCGAGCAAGATGCTGGGGCGGGTGGGGCTCTCCCACCGTCTCAACCACAGACCGTCCGAGCTCTCCGGTGGCGAGCGCCAGCGGGTGGCCATCGCCCGTGCCCTGGTCAACGAACCCAGCCTGGTGCTGGCGGACGAGCCCACCGGCAACCTGGATCATGCCAGCGCCACCGCCGTCTATGAGCTCTTGTGCGAGCTCAACCGCGAGCTTGGCACCGCGTTCGTGGTGGTGACCCATGACTTGAGCCTGGCGGCCAAGCTCCACCGCCGGGTCACCCTGGTGAGCGGCATCATGGCGGAGGTCGCCTGATGTTCAAACCGCTGCCCCTGTTCCTGGGCCTGCGTTACAGCCGCTCCCGCCGCCGCAACGGCTTCATCGCCTTTATCTCGGCCTCTTCCCTCATCGGCATCGCCCTCGGGGTGATGGCCCTCATTCTTGGCCTCTCCGCCATGAACGGGTTCGAGCGGGAGCTCAAGAACCGGGTGCTCTCCGTGGTACCCCACGGCGAGCTCATCGGCATGGAGGCGCCACTGCCTGACTGGCCGCGGCTCAGGGACTACCTGCTGGCCCAGCCCGGGGTGGAGGCGGCTGCCCCGGTCATTCGCCTGGACGGCCTGCTGGAGCACGGCTCCGCCCTCAAGGGGGTCCAGCTGCGTGCGGTGCTGCCGGAGCTGGAAGCCAATCTCTCCGATGCGGGCAACTTCATGACGGGGCGGGGCCTTCGCGAGCTGCAGGCGGGTGAACACGGGGTCATCCTCGGCAAGATCATCGCCGACAAGCTGGGGGTCAAGACAGGGGACACCGTCACCCTGCTGCTGCCCCAAGCGGGGGATGCCGCCGGCATCAAGAACCCGAAACGGGAGGCGCTCACCGTGGTGGGGCTGCTCGAGATCGGCGGCCAGCTCGACGGCCTGCTCGGCTTCATGCACCTGGCGGACGCCCAGGCCATCACCGGCATGGGCAGCGCGGTGGAGGGGTTCAGCCTCAAGGTGAGCGACGTGCTCAAGGCCCAGTCCATCACGGTGGCGGCGGCCCAGAAATTCCCGCACTACGTCTATATCAGCAGCTGGATGAGCCGTCAGGGTTATCTCTATCAGGACATCCAGATGGTGCGCACCGTGATGTACGTGGTGATGCTGATGGTGGTGGCGGTGGCCTGCTTCAACATCGTCTCCACCCTGGTGATGGCGGTGAACGAGAAGCGCAGCGAGATCGCCATCTTGAAGACCATGGGGGCGAGCCCGGGCCAGATCCGGCTCACCTTCGTCATCCAGGGGATGGTGAACGGGGTGGCGGGAGCCTTGCTAGGCGCCCTGCTGGGCGGCCTGCTCTCCAGCAAGCTGACCCAGATCCTGAGCGCCATCGAAGGGGTGATCGGGCACCGTTTCCTCAATCCGGACATCTACTTCATCGACTTCCTGCCGACCGAGCTGCACATGCAGGACTTGCTCATCGTGACCGGCGCCGCCATCCTGATGAGCCTGGTGGCGACCCTCTATCCCGCCTGGCGGGCGAGCGGCCTGGTGCCGTCCCGGGAACTGGGGCATTGATGCCCATGGATGTGATAAAGGGCCCTGCGGGGCCCTTTTTATTGTCACTCTTTTGTGGGGAAGCCCCCGAAGTGGCGGTTATCGGAGTAATACGCAGGAGGAGATGATGCCTGGTGCCGTGTTGATGGCATCAATGGGCATTCAACTCATCGAGAGGCAGTGAAAAACTCCCCACGAAGACATCGATGAAGTAGCGCATGGCGGGGTTCATCCTGGCGTCCAGCATCTGCTCGAGGCGCTTTCGCGCGGGCTCGAACTCCCGGTTGCCGACGCTCAGCTCCTCCAGACACTTGGTGTAGGCGCAGAGGGTGTCTGCATCCTTCACCAGGCTGGTGAGGGCCTCGTCCTGGGCGCCGGAGTCGAGCAGGGGGCGAAAGTCCTCGACCAGCTCGGGCGGCAACATGCCCAGCAGGCGCTGCTCGGCGGCAAGCTCAATCTTCTTGTATTCGCGGGCGATTTCGGGATTGAAGTACTTGACCGGGGTGGGCAGATCCCCGGTCAGTACCTCGCTGCTGTCGTGGTAGAGGGCCATGACGGCGGCCCGGTCTGCATCCACCTGAGCGCCGAACAGGCGATTGCTGATAAGGCCGAGGGCGTGGGCCACCATGGCGACCTGCAGGCTGTGCTCGGCGATGTTTTCGGGCTGGATGTTGCGCATCAGGGGCCAGCGGTAGATGAGGCGCATACGGGCGAGGTTGGCAAAAAAATGGCTGGGCAGCATGGAAGACCTCGAATGGGGCAATGAAAAAGGGCAGACCCTAGTCTGCCCTTTTTTCCACCCGCAAGGATAGCCTGAGATGGGCTGTCAGCGGATGTAGCGGCCCGATTCGGCCTCGTGGTTGGTCACTATCATCTGGCCGATGGGGGCAAGGCTGATGAGGGCCAGCTTGAGGTGCTGGATGCCGAACGGGATGCCGACGATGGTGACGAAACAGGCCAGCGCCGAGGCGATGTGGCCGATGGCCAGCCAGACCCCGATGAGCACAAACCAGAGAATGTTGCCAATCAGCCCCAGGGCACCGGTGCCGATGTCGCTCTGGCCCGTCATGCTCTTGCGGCTCACCGCCTGCTTGCCAAACGGGAAGAAGGTGAAAGTGCCGATGACGAAGCAGGCGCGTCCCCAGGGGATCCCGATGAGGGAGATGAAGCAGAGCAGCCCCGCCAGCCACCAGGCCAGCCCCATGAAGACGCCTCCCAGCACGAACCAGAGCAGATTGAACAAGAAGCGGAAAAAGGACATGTGGGTGACTCCAGCAGCACGTGAATTGGCTGTCACCATAGCGAGCCCTGCCGGGGGACGCAATGGCACAGGCGAGAAGGTGGACAATTTGGGTCGCAGCACGCCATTTTTGTGCCTGATTGGCGGCGGATGGCGATCAAAATGGCCCGTTCGCCGTGAAAAAGAGTGAGCCAGTGCAAATTATTGCGGATGGAATGCTTGAACTCGGTGCAAGGCTTCCCCATATAGGAGAAAGTCTTGCGCAAATTGTGCTGTCTGTGCCCCGGATGGGGGATGTGCGGCTCGACGCGACCACTGCACGCCGCTATAATGTCGCGTCATATTTTCTCATCACAAAGACAGTCGTTGTCTTTATAAACAGGAAGACTCCGGGCTTGCCCGGGGGCAATAAAGGGTCAGCACGCAGTGCTGAGTTGAACGAGGTAAAAGAATGCAAGTTTCTGTAGAGACAACCCAGGGTCTGGAACGCCGTCTTACCATCACTGTACCGGCCGCTACCGTTGACGCCGCCGTGCGCAAAGAATTGAATGGCCTGGCCAAAACCCGTCGCATCGACGGTTTCCGTCCTGGCAAGGCTCCGGTTGCCATCATCAAGAAGATGTTCGGTGCCATGGCTCACGCCCGCGTTGCCGATGAAATGATGCAGAACAACTTCATCAAGGCCATCATCGAGAACAAACTGAGCCCGGCTGGCGCCCCGACCATGGATCCGAAAGAGATCAAAGAAGGTCAGGATTTCGAATTCACCGCCACTTTCGAAGTGTATCCGGAGTTCGAAGTTGCCGGTCTGGAGAGCATCAAGGTCGAGAAGCCGGTTGCCACCGTGAAGGACAGCGACCTGGAAAACATGATCGACACCCTGCGCAAGCAGCACGCCACCTGGACTGAAGCCGCTGTGGCTGCCGCCAACGGCATGCGTGTGACCATGGACTTCGTCGGTTCCATCGACGGTGAAGAGTTCGACGGTGGCAAGGCTGAAGGCTTCACCCTGGAACTGGGCGCTGGCCGCATGATCCCGGGCTTCGAAGACGCCATCCTGGGTAAGAAAGCGGGCGACGAGTTCACCATCGAGGTGACTTTCCCGGCTGACTACCACGCCGAAGCCCTGAAGGGTAAGGCTGCCAAATTTGCTTCCAAGCTGCACAAGGTTGAAGAGCAAGTGCTGCCCGAGCTGACCGAAGAGTTCGTCAAGCGTTTCGGCATCGAGAGCGGCAGCGTTGAAGAACTGAAGGCAGAAGTGCGCAAGAACATGGAGCGCGAACTGGCCCAGGCCCTGAAAAACAGCGTGAAAGAGCAGGTACTGAACGGCCTGGTTGAAGCCAACCAGATCGATCTGCCGAAGGCTGCTGTTGCCCAGGAAATCGACACCCTGCGTCAGCAGGCTCTGCAGCGCTTCGGTGGCTTCCAGGGCGGCAACGCCCCCGAGCTGCCGGCCGAGCTGTTCCAGGCCCAGGCCGAGCGCCGTGTCCGCGTTGGTCTGCTGCTGGGTGACGTCATCCGCACCAACGAGATCAAGGCTGACGACGCCCGTGTGACCAGCATCATCGAGTCCATGGCCACTGCCTACGAAGATCCGAAAGAAGTGATCGAGTACTATCAGCAGAACGAGCAGATGCTGAACGGCGTGCGCAACCTGGCCATTGAAGATCAAGCCATCGATCTGATCCTGTCCAAGGCGCAAGTCACCGAGAAAGAAGTTGCCTTCGACGAAGTGATCAACAAGTCCGGTGCCGCTGCCTAAGAACATTTGACTTAAGGTCAAAACTGTTAAGTATAATGGCTCGTGTGATCTCCACTCGGGCCATTTTATTTTAGGGACAATGCCTTATGTACAAGAACTATAACGATGTGACTGAATCCCCACGCAATGCGCTCATCCCGATGGTGGTAGAGCAAACCGCGAAAGGGGAGCGTTCCTACGACATCTATTCCCGTCTGCTGAAAGAGCGGGTGATCTTCCTGACCGGTCAGGTCGAGGATCACATGGCGAACCTGGTGGTGGCCCAACTGCTGTTCCTGGAGTCCGAGAACCCGGATCAGGACATCAGCATCTACATCAATTCGCCGGGTGGCGCCGTCACTGCGGGTATGTCCATCTATGACACCATGCAGTTCATCAAGCCGGACGTGAGCACCGTCTGCATGGGGCAGGCCTGCTCCATGGGGGCCTTCCTGCTGGCCGGTGGCGCCAAGGGCAAGCGTTTCTGCCTGCCCAATGCCCGAGTGATGATCCACCAGCCGCTGGGCGGCTTCCAGGGGCAGGCTTCTGACATCCAGATCCATGCCCAGGAGATCCTGAAAATCAAGAATACCCTGAACGATCGTCTGGCGTTCCATACCGGTCAGGACATGGCCACCATCGAGCGCGACACCGACCGTGACAACTTCATGTCCGCCGAGCAGGCCGTTGCCTATGGTCTGGTTGACGGCATCCTGAGCCAGCGCGGCTGAGCAGGGTACCCCGTCCTGTTGTAAACTCAACAGGACGATCCATCCTCTATTGATAAAACGAGGTCGCTGAATGACAGAGAAACGCAAGGGTGAGGGCGACAAGCTGCTGTATTGCTCTTTCTGCGGCAAAAGCCAGCATGAAGTGCGCAAGCTGATCGCTGGCCCTTCCGTCTACGTATGTGATGAGTGTGTCGAGCTATGCAACGACATCATCCGCGAAGAGATCCGCGAGATCTCTCCCAAGCGCGATGGTAGCGAGCTGCCGACCCCTCATGAAATCCGCGCCCATCTGGACGACTACGTGATCGGTCAGGAGTACGCCAAGAAGGTGCTGGCAGTGGCTGTCTACAACCACTACAAGCGTCTTCGCAGCGGCAGCGAGTCCGGTGGCGTGGAGCTGGGCAAATCCAACATCCTGCTGATTGGCCCCACCGGCAGCGGCAAGACTCTGCTGGCCGAGACCCTGGCTCGTCTGCTGGATGTGCCCTTCACCATGGCCGATGCTACCACCCTGACCGAAGCCGGTTACGTGGGCGAGGACGTGGAGAACATCATCCAGAAGTTGCTGCAAAAGTGCGACTACGACGTGGAGAAGGCCCAGCGTGGCATCGTCTACATCGACGAGATCGACAAGATCTCCCGCAAGTCGGACAACCCCTCCATCACCCGCGACGTGTCCGGGGAAGGGGTGCAGCAGGCCCTGCTGAAACTGATCGAAGGCACCATCGCCTCCGTGCCGCCCCAGGGCGGTCGCAAGCACCCGCAGCAGGAGTTTTTGCAGGTCGACACCTCCAAGATCCTTTTCATCTGTGGTGGTGCCTTCGCGGGGCTGGACAAGGTGATCGAGCAACGTTCCGTCAAGGGCACCGGCATCGGTTTTGGCGCCGAGGTGAAATCCAAGAATGCCAAGGCAACCCTGAGCGAGAACTTTGCCAAGGTGGAGCCGGAAGATCTCATCAAATACGGTCTCATCCCCGAGTTCATCGGTCGTCTGCCGGTGGTCGCGACCCTGACCGAGCTTGACGAGGCTGCCCTCATCCAGATCCTGAAAGAGCCGAAGAACGCGCTGACCAAGCAGTATGCTGCGCTGTTTGCCCTGGAAGAGGTGGAGCTGGAGTTTCGTGACGACGCGCTCAATGCCATTGCCCGCAAGGCCATGGAGCGCAAAACCGGTGCCCGGGGTCTGCGTTCCATTGTCGAGGCCGTGCTGCTTGACACCATGTATGACCTGCCCTCCCTGAAAGGGGTCAGCAAGGTGGTGATCGACGAGACGGTGATCAAGGGAGACTCCGCGCCTCTGATGATCTACGACAATCCCGAGACTCAGGCCGCAGCCTCAGAGTAACTGTCTGATTTTTAATCACATAAAGGGGCTTTTTGCCCCTTTCATGCTTTTTACGGCCAAGGCGATTGAATCTCATCTTTGCGCCCCCATATACTCAGCCAAGCCTTTGCCAACGGTATAACAAGCCGAGAGGACATATATGAACCTAGAGCGTTCAGAACGCATCGAGATTCCCGTCCTGCCTCTTCGTGACGTGGTGGTCTATCCCCACATGGTCATTCCACTCTTTGTGGGGCGGGAAAAATCCATTCGCTGTCTGGAAGCGGCCATGGAGCAGGACAAGAAAGTCCTGCTGGTGGCCCAGAAGGATGCGTCGACTGACGAACCGACGGTGGAGGAAATTTTCTCCGTCGGGACAGTGGCCAATATTCTGCAGATGCTCAAGCTGCCGGACGGCACCGTCAAGGTGCTGGTGGAGGGGGGCCAGCGTGCCCGCCTTGAGCGGATGATCGACGATCGCGACTTCTTTGTCGGGGAGGCCCAGTACATCGCGTCCGCCCCCATCGAAGAGAAGGATCAGGACGTGCTGGTGCGCTCTGCCATCGGCCAGTTCGAAGGTTACATCAAACTCAACAAGAAGATCCCGCCCGAGGTACTCACCTCGATTTCGGCGATCGACGATGCGGCGCGCCTGGCCGATACCATGGCTGCCCACATGCCGCTCAAGCTCGAAGACAAGCAGAAGGTGCTGGAAATCGCCTCCGTGTCCGAGCGCATCGAGTTTCTGATGGCCATGATGGAGTCGGAGATCGACCTGTTGCAGGTCGAGAAACGCATCCGCTCCCGGGTCAAGAAGCAGATGGAGAAGAGCCAGCGGGAGTATTACCTCAACGAGCAGATGAAGGCCATCCAGAAAGAGCTGGGCGAGCTGGAAGACAGCCCGGATGAATTCGAAGCCCTCAATCGCAAGATTGAAGAGGCCGGGATGCCGGAGGATGCCCGCGAGAAGGCCCAGGCCGAGCTCGCCAAGCTCAAGATGATGTCCCCCATGTCGGCGGAAGCCACCGTGGTGCGCAGCTATGTGGACTGGATGGTGCAGGTGCCCTGGAAGGCCCGCTCCAAGGTCAAGAAAGACCTGGGCAAGGCCCAGGAGGTGCTGGATGCAGATCACTATGGCCTGGACAAGGTCAAGGATCGCATCCTCGAATACCTGGCGGTGCAGGCGCGGGTGAACAAGCTCAAGGGCCCCATCCTCTGCCTGGTCGGGCCTCCCGGGGTGGGCAAGACCTCCCTGGGGCAGTCCATCGCCAAGGCCACCGGCCGCAAGTATGTGCGCATGGCCCTGGGTGGGGTGCGTGACGAGGCGGAGATCCGCGGTCACCGTCGTACCTACATCGGCTCCATGCCCGGCAAGCTCATCCAGAAGATGGCGAAAGTCGGCGTGAAGAACCCGCTGTTCCTGCTCGACGAAATCGACAAGATGAGCTCGGACATGCGTGGCGATCCCGCTTCCGCTCTGCTGGAGGTGCTGGATCCCGAGCAGAACAGCAGCTTCAACGATCACTATCTGGAAGTGGATTATGACCTGTCGGACGTGATGTTCGTGGCCACCTCCAACTCCATGAACATACCGGGTCCGCTGCTGGACCGGATGGAAGTGATCCGTCTGTCCGGTTACACCGAGGACGAGAAGCTCAACATTGCCAAGCAGCACCTGGTGGCCAAGCAGATCCAGCGCAACGGCCTGAAGCCTTCCGAGATCACCATCGAGGATTCGGCGTTGATCGGGGTGATTCGCTACTACACCCGCGAGGCGGGTGTACGCAGCCTGGAGCGTGAAATCTCCAAAATCTGTCGCAAGGCAGTCAAACGCATCCTGCTGGACAAGAGCATCAAGCATGTTCAGGTCAACCAGGAGAACCTCAAGGAGTTCCTGGGGGTACAGCGCTTTGACTATGGCAAGGCCACCGACCAGAACCAGATTGGTCAGGTGTGCGGGCTGGCGTGGACCGAAGTGGGGGGCGATCTGCTCACCATCGAGACCACCAACATGCCGGGCAAGGGCAAGCTCACTTACACCGGTTCCCTCGGTGACGTGATGCAGGAGTCCATCCAGGCGGCCATGACAGTGGTGCGGGCCCGTGCCGAGAAGCTGCGTATCAACGGCGACTTCTACGAGAAGCGCGACATCCATGTGCACGTGCCGGAAGGGGCGACCCCGAAAGACGGCCCGAGCGCCGGTATCGCCATGTGTACCGCCCTGGTTTCCAGCCTCACCGGCAACCCGGTGCGTGCCGATGTGGCCATGACGGGTGAAATCACCCTGCGTGGCGAGGTGCTGCCCATCGGTGGTCTCAAGGAGAAACTGCTGGCGGCCCACCGTGGTGGCATCAAGCGTGTGCTGATCCCGAAAGAGAACGAACGTGACCTCGAGGAGATCCCGGCCAACGTCAAACAAGATCTTGAAATCTATCCGGTTCGCTGGATTGATGAGGTGCTTGCACTGGCGTTGCAGGACAATCCGCAAGGTTTCGAACGCGTTTCTGTCGTGTAAATGTTGATGCGCCGCAAATTTGGCGCATTCGGGGGGTGGTTAAGGCTTGCATGCACCGGACAACGGAAGTAGCCTTGACCACCGATCGGGTGCTCATGATGAGTCGCAATGCGTGATGTGGCGCGGGTTTGCGCCAGATTGTCACTTGCAACTGATCAGGAGGCTTGTTATAAAACCTCCACTTGTTGTGGCCAGGGAAATCAGCGCCGCAGCGATGTTCGATAAAAGGGGAATATAAGAGTGAATAAATCTCAACTGATTGACAAGATTGCAGACGGTGCTGATATCTCCAAAGCTGCCGCTGGTCGTGCGCTGGATGCCTTCATCGATGCCGTGGGCGAAGCCCTGAAAGAGGGTGACCAGGTTGCTCTGGTTGGTTTCGGTACTTTCGCCGTTCGCGAGCGTGCAGCCCGTTCCGGCCGCAACCCGCAAACTGGTGCGACCATCGAAATCGCTGCCGGTAAAGTTCCTGCCTTCAAAGCCGGCAAGGCCCTGAAAGACGCGGTCAACTAAGCCGGTCGCTGATATCTATCGGCACCGTCCTTGGTCTCTGACCAGACAAGTGAGAGGGCTCTCCCTCATACTGCTTGACCAAGGCGCATCGCAATCGGTGCGCCTTTTCATTATTTACGCCCATCGAGTTCGGGAGCATAAGTACAAACATGATGTTGGATAAACTACGCGAAGGGGCGCAGGGCAAGGTAGCCAAGGTTATCTTGGGCCTGATCATCCTCTCCTTTGCCTTGGCCGGCGTAGGCAGCTACCTCAATGGCCCGGCACGTACCGCCCCCGCCACCGTCAACGGCAATGACATCAGTGCCCCCGCACTGGAGAATGCCTACCGCAATGAGCGGGCCCGCATGGAATCCCAAATGGGTGAGGCCTTCAACCAGCTGGCCGCCAATCCCGATTACATGAAACAGTTCCGCCGTGGCGTGCTGGACCGTCTGATCGATCAGGCGCTGATCGATGACAAGGCCCGCTCCCTGGGTCTGCGCGTCAGCGATGAGCAGATCAAGCAGGCCATCGTCGCCATGCCCGAGTTTGCCGAGAACGGCAAGTTCAGCAATGACCGCTACCTGCAGCTCATTCGCCGTGCCGGCATGACCCCCGAGATGTTCCGCGACTCCCTGCGCCAGGACATGGTGCGCCAGCAATTGATGGGCGCCGTGCTGGGATCGGAGTTCGCCCTCAAGGGTGAAGCCGAGCAACTGGATCGTCTCTACAACCAGACCCGTGACCTGCGCCTGATCCGTCTGGCCGCTTCCGCCTATGTGGACGGAATCGAGGTGAGCGATGCTGAGGTGGAGCAGTTCTACAAGGCCAACAGTGCTCGTTTCATGAACGACGAGACGGTCAAGGTCGACTATCTGCTGCTCGATGCCGCGAACCTTGGCAAGAACATCAAGGTCACCGAGCAGGATGCCCAGGATTACTACGACCAGCATCAGGATCTGTTCCAGCGTCCCGAGCGCCGTCAGGTGGCGCACATCCTGATCCCGTTTGGCAAGGATGAAAAGGCCGCCGAGCAGAAAGCCGAGGCCGTGCTGGCCAAGGCCAAGGCGGGTGACGACTTCGCCGCGCTGGCCAAGGCCGACTCCTCCGATACCTTCTCCGCGAAGAAGGGCGGGGAGCTCGACTGGTTCGAGAAAGGGGTGATGGATCCTGCCTTCGAGAAAGCCGCGTTCGCGCTGGCCAAGGCCGGCGATCTCTCCGCCGTGGTGAAGAGCCCGTTCGGCTTCCACATCATCAAGCTGCTGGGCGTCGAGCCTGCCAAGACCAAGCCCTTCGTGGACGTGATGAGCGATACCATCGCCCGTCTGCAGTCTGAGAAGGCCAAGGAGCAGTTCTTCGCCGAACAGCAGAAGATGGCCGACAGCAGCTTCGAGAACCCGGACTCTCTGGACTTGACCGCCGAAGCCATGGGCCTCCAGGTGCAGTCCACCGGCTATTTCAGCCAGGCCGATGCGCCGGCACCGCTCAATGATCCCAAGGTGCTCTCCGTGGCGTTCTCCGAACAGCTGCGCGATGACAATACCAACTCCGACGTGATCGAGCTGGCTGACGGCAAGGCGCTGGTGCTGCACATCATGGGTCACCAGCCGAAGGCGGCCAAGCCGCTTGCCGAGGTGAAAGAGCAGGTGATCACCGCCATCAAGCACGACAAGGCCAGTGAAGTGGCCCGTGGCAAGGCCCAGGGTCTGCTGGACAAGCTCAAGGCCGGTGAGAACGTTCAGGCCGACCTGACCGCGCTGGGTCTGAAAGTGGATACCCATACCGGCGTATCCCGTTTCGCCCAGGAGATGGACCAGAACCTGGTGACCCAGGCGTTCCGCATGCCCCATCCGACCGATGGCAAGCCGAGCGTCGAGCTGGTGACCGAAGCCAACGGTGATCGTGTGGTGGTGGCGCTGGACAAGGTCAACGTCATCAAGGAGCCGTCCCAGATGGTGAGCCTGCTGCAAGGTCAGCTGGGTCAGGGCAAGGCACAGGCCGACTACAAGTCGCTGATCGACGAGCTGCGCAAGGCGGCCAAGATCGAATACTTCACCGACGTGGAAGCCACTGTCGAGTAAGTCAGCCTCACGGCCCCAAGTGTGAAAACGGCTCCATGATGGAGCCGTTTTTTTATCTGTACGCGGAACAAGGGGATGCGGCTACCTGCTCTGGCAGGGATGAGCTAAGTCGTGCATCGTCCTGGTTTGCATCCCGCTCGGCGTTGCCAGCAGGCATAAAAAAACCGGCGCACGAGGCGCCGGTTCTGATCGCTTTGCTTGAAAGCGGGGGATTACACCACACCCTGGGTGCGCAGGTAATCCTCGTAGGTGCCGCCGAAGTCGCGGATGCCGTCTTCGGTCAGCTCCAGGATGCGGGTCGCCAGGGAGGAGACGAACTCGCGGTCGTGGGAGACGAAGATCAGGGTGCCCTTGTACATCTCCAGCGCCAGGTTCAAGGATTCGATGGATTCCATGTCCAGGTGGTTGGTCGGTTCATCCATGATCAGGATGTTGGGGCGCTGCATCATCAGCTTGCCGAACAGCATCCGGCCCTGTTCACCACCGGAAAGCACCTTGACCGGCTTCTTGATGTCGTCCTGGGAGAAGAGCAGACGACCCAGCACGGAGCGCACCGCCTGCTCGTCTTCGTTCTCCTGCTTCCATTGGGCCATCCAGTCGAACACATTGAGATCGGTGTCGAAATCTTCGGCGTGATCCTGGGCGTAGTAGCCGATCTGGGCGTTCTCGGACCACTTGATGGTGCCGGTATCCGGTGCCAGGGCACCGACCAGCGTCTTGATCAGGGTGGACTTACCGATCCCGTTGGTACCCAGGATGGCGACCTTCTCGCCCACTTCCAGCATCATATTGAGCCCCTTGAACAGGGGACCGTCGCCATAACCCTTGGAGACGCCTTCGATCTCCAGGATGTTGCGGTAGAGCTTCTTGTCCTGCTCGAAGCGGATGAAGGGGTTCTGACGGCTGGAGACCTTCACTTCCTCAATCTTGATCTTGTCGATCTGCTTGAGGCGGGAGGTAGCCTGGCTGGACTTGGAGGCGTTGGCGCTGAAGCGGGAGACGAAGGATTGCAGATCGGCGATCTGGGCCTTCTTCTTGGCGTTGTCGGCCAGCAGGCGCTCGCGGGCCTGGGTGGCAGCCAGCATGTACTCGTCGTAGTTGCCCGGGTAGACCCGCAGCTCGCCGTAGTCCAGATCCGCCATGTGGGTGCAGACGGAGTTCAGGAAGTGACGGTCGTGAGAGATGATGATCATGGTGCTTTCACGATCGTTTAGCACCTGCTCCAGCCAGCGAATGGTGTTGATGTCCAGGTTGTTGGTCGGTTCGTCCAGCAACAGGATGTCGGGGTTGGAGAAGAGCGCCTGCGCCAGCAGTACCCGCAGTTTCCAGCCCGGGGCCACTTCGCTCATCGGGCCGTTGTGCTGCTCGATGGGAATACCGGCACCCAGCAGCAGCTCGCCTGCGCGGGATTCGGCGGTGTAGCCATCATATTCGGCGACCAGGCCTTCCAGCTCGGCGGCCTTCATGTAGTCGTCGTCGGTGGCTTCCAGGTTGGCGTAGATGGCATCGCGTTCGGCGATGGCGGCCCACAGCTCGGTGTGGCCCATCATGACCACGTCCAGCACGCGCATCTCTTCGTAGGCGAACTGATCCTGGCGCAGCTTACCGATGCGCTCGTTGACATCCAGGCTCACATTGCCGCCGGTGGGTTCGAGATCGCCGCCGAGGATCTTCATGAAGGTGGACTTGCCACAGCCGTTGGCACCGATGAGGCCGTAGCGGTTGCCGCCGCCAAACTTGACGCTGATGTTCTCAAACAGCGGCTTGGCGCCGAACTGCATGGTGATGTTGTTGCTTGAAAGCACTGGAATGTCCCGGTTGGTCTGTCAAATGGCGCGCATTATGGCACAGATCCCCCGAAAGTTTTAGCAGGAACTGTGATCTGGCCCCATTGCAGGGGGGAAGGTTTCACGACCAGGCCGGCAACGGGCTCCGGCCTCTCTTGCAGAGGGGAGGCGAGGGGCGGTCATGAAAAAAGCCGGCACTGGGCCGGCTTGGATGCGTGGGATGCCACTTAGTGGGCGGAGGCGCCGGAGGCACCGAGCCCGGTCTGGGAGCGGACGAACTGCGGGAAGAACTTCGCATGCTCGTCGGAGGCTGCCTGGGACTTGTCGGTGACCGAGAAGAACCAGATCCCGATGAAAGCCAGCCCCATGGAGAAGAGCGCCGGGTATTCGTAGGGGAAGATGGCCTGGGCATGACCCAGCACCTTCACCCAGACGGTGGGGCCCAGGATCATCAGGGTCACGGCGCTGATGAGACCGAGCCAGCCGCCATAGACGGCGCCACGGGTGGTCAGGCGGGACCAGAACATGGAGAGGAAGAGCACCGGGAAATTGCAGCTCGCCGCGATGGAGAACGCCAGGCCCACCATGAAGGCGATGTTCTGCTTCTCGAACAGGATGCCAAGGCCGATGGCGACCACACCCAGTACCAGGGTGGTCATCTTGGAGACGCGCAGCTCGTCGGCCTCGTTGGCCTTGCCTTCCTTGATGACGCAGGCATAGAGGTCGTGAGAGACCGCGGAGGCCCCCGCCAGGGTCAGCCCGGCCACGACCGCCAGTATGGTGGCAAACGCCACGGCGGAGATGAAGCCCAGGAACAGGCTACCGCCCACCGCATCGGCCAGATGGACCGCCGCCATGTTGGTGCCCCCCAGCAGGGCGCCGGTGGCGTCCTTGAAGTCCGGGTTGGTGCTGACCAGCAGGATGGCGCCAAAGCCGATGATGAAGGTGAGGATGTAGAAGTAGCCGATGAAGCCGGTGGCATAGAACACCGATTTACGGGCTTCCTTGGCATCGCTCACGGTGAAGAATCGCATCAGGATGTGGGGCAGACCGGCGGTACCGAACATCAGGGCCAGCCCAAGGGAGATGGCGGAGATGGGGTCGGCGACCAGGCCGCCCGGGCTCATGATGGCCGCACCATTGGCATGCACCTTGACCGCTTCGCTGAACAGGGTACCGACGTCGAAGTTGACGGACTTCATCACCATGATGGCCATGAAGGAGGCACCGGAGAGCAGCATCACCGCCTTGATGATCTGTACCCAGGTGGTGGCCAGCATGCCGCCGAACAGCACGTAGAGCACCATCAGGATGCCGACCAGCACCACGGCCACATGGTATTGGAGGCCGAACAGCAGCTCGATGAGCTTGCCGGCACCGACCATCTGGGCGATGAGGTAGAGGGCGACCACCACCAGGGAGCCGCTGGCGGAGAGGCTGCGCACCGAGGTCTGCTTGAGGCGGTAGGAGGCCACGTCGGCAAAGGTGTACTTGCCGAGGTTGCGCAGCCGCTCCGCGATCAGGAACAGGATGATGGGCCAGCCCACCAGGAAGCCGATGGAGTAGATGAGACCGTCATATCCCGAGGTGTAGACCAGGGCGGAGATGCCGAGGAAGGAGGCGGCGGACATGTAGTCACCGGCGATGGCCAGACCGTTCTGGAAGCCGGTGATGCGCCCGCCGGCGGCGTAGTAGTCGGAAGCCGAGCGGTTGCGCTTGGAGGCCCAGTAGGTGATGAACAGGGTCGCGGCCACGAAGATCACGAACATCACGATGGCCGAGATATTGAGGGGTTGGCGTTGCACCTCGCCGCTGATGGCGTCGGCCGCCAGCAAAGGGGTGGAGATCAGACCTGCCAGCGGCAGCAGAAACTTGCCTTTCATGATTGCGCTCCCTTGAGGATCTTCTGGTTCAGTTCGTCGAACTCGCCGTTGGCACGAAATACGTAGATACCGGTCAGCACGAAGGCCGATACGATGAGACCAATCCCGACCGGGATACCACGGGTGATGCTGGAGCCTTCACTCAAGGGGGTGCCAAGCCAGCCCGGCGCAAAGGCGATGAGCAGGATGAACGCCAGGTAGAGCCCCAGCATCAGGATGGAGAGGGTCCAGGCAAAACGCTGGCGTTTGGCGACCAGTGCCTGGAAGTTGGGATCTTGCTGGATCCGAAGATACGGTTGCTGTTCCATTGCAGTTCTCCATGACAGTGAATGTCAGCGGTGGATGAGGGGTTCCCTACCGGACAGCACGGCTGTCCATGTGAGCAAAATGTGAATTAAATGTTATTTCCGAACAATTAGACTTTGGGATAAGCCAGCGGGCCGCCCTGATGCAGGCGTACAAAGACAAGGGCGGCGGTGACGGCATCGCTCAGGGCGTCGTGGGGGGGCAGGGCTGGCAGCGCCAGATGGCGACAGATCGCGGCCAGGTGCAGATCGATGGCGGCATCGGGATAGCGGCGATAGAGGTGATCGTGATAGAGGCGGCTCACCTCGATGCCGCGCTGGGGCAGGGTGAGCCCCCACAGCCGTTGGCAGGCGAGGTTGAGAATGCGCAGGTCATAGGCGATGTGATATCCCACCAGCTCACGGGGGCCGATGAACTCCAGCAGCGCGCGCAGCGCGGGCTCCAGTGCCATTCCCTGTTGCAGATCCTGATGGCGCAGGCCGTGGATCACCACGGACCCGGCGCTCAGGCTGGCGGGAGCCTGGACCCGGATGGCAAGGGCATCGCCCGTCTCTATCCGGTTGCCCCGGATGCGCACCGCCCCGATGGAGACGATCTCCGCCAGCGCCGGATCCAGGCTGGTGGTCTCGAAGTCCAGTGCCACCCACTCGTCGCCAGCAGGGCGGGCAAAGAGCGGGGCAAACTCCCCCTCCCGAAACGTCCTGCCAAGCCAGCGGCGGCGCCAGTGCATCCACATCGCTATTGCCTAAGACGAAAGTGCAAGGTGAGCCATTGCTGGAACTTCTTCACCTGGTGCAGGGCATGGCGCAGCAGATCCCGCTCTGCGGGGCCGAGGTCGGCCACCCGCACCCGTCCGTCTCCCTCCTGCAACTGGCTGCGCAGCCGAAGCCGCATGAACAGCCGGAAGGCCTCCGCCAGATTGGTGCCATAGTCCCGGCTGAGGCGTCCCTGGCTCACCAGGGCCTCGATGCGCCCCGTGGTCGAGGTCTCCAGGATCCCCGCCTCCAGGGAGAGTACCCGGACGCCGTGGACAAGGGGGAAGAGGCCGCCCCGCTTGAGATCCAGCCCCTCCGGGGCTTGCTCCAGCCTGCCAAAGAGGGTGAGGGGGGCGTGAAAGGCGACGGCGGCCCTTGCCATCTCCGCCAGCAGATCCGGCCGGTCGGCGAGGCAGGCCCGCAGGTGACGGGCGACGGGGGCGAGCCGGGCGCGATCTCCCGTGATGGCCTGGGCATCGGCCAGGGTGGCGAGCCAGAGCAGATCCGCTTCGCTGGCGCACACACAGGCCTGCTCTATCCCTTGCAGCCAGCCGCCAAGCGGCTTCACCCAGGCCGGGTTGTTGACCATCACCCTGCCCGGGCAAGGGGGATAACCCAGGCGCGCCAGCAGGGCGCTGAAGGCGGCCAGATCCGCCGACTGGGTGGGCCACGGCAGGCCATCCGGCAGGATCAGGGCATTGTCCTGATCGGTTTTCTGGATCTGCTCGCCACGCCCCTCCGACCCCAGCATCAGCAGGCACACCTGCTCTTGCTGCGCCGCGGGGATCACCAGGGAAAAGGCCTTGGCGATCAACTGCTCGTTGATGGTGGCGATGAGCTTCATCAGGAACAGGGTGTGGATCCCCTGGGCAAACAGGGAGCGAATGAGCTGCTGCTGCTCCCGGGCGACCGCCTCGAGGGCGGCCGGGGAGTCGGCGCGGGCGATGCGCAGGGTCAACACATGGGAGTGGGTGGAGAAGAGCCCGAGCACCTGGGTCAAATGCAGGATGCCTGCCACCTCCTGCCCCTGCCAGATGACCAGGCGCTTGATGCGGTGGCGGGTCATCAGCAGCAGGGCATCGAACAGATAGCTCCCCAGTGGCAGACCCGTCAGCGGGGTGGGGGTCAGCACCGCCAGCGGCGCACTGAGCGACAATCCCTTGAGGGTGAGGGCGTGGAGCAGGGTCTTGCGGGTGGCCAGGCTCAGGCTGCCGTCTGCTCCGGGATAGAGCAGGCAGTCGGTGCCCCTGGCCACCATGGCCTCGGTGGCGGCCAGGAGCGAGAGGCTGCTTTCCACGATCAGCGGCGCCTGCAGATGGTCGGGAGCGATGCGGGTCAGGATGAACTCTGCCAGGTTCTGCTGTCCGAGCTGGCCGCGGCGCTCCTGCTCCCGCTGGCGCTCCGCCAGGGTGGCGGTGAAGTAGCGGGCGATATGGGGGTGCTCGTCGCACAGGGCCAGAAAGACGGGGCGGGGAATGAGCTGGCAGAGGGTATCTTCCAGGGCGGCGAAACGGTGGCGGCAGTGCCCGTCAAACTGGGCACGGACGTCGAACATGTCCCCCTCGCCATAGTCGCCAAAGGATTGATGGGGGGCAGACTCTTCCACGGCCCCCTTGATGATGAGGTAGAGCCCGGCGGGCTCCTCCCCGGCGTGCTGCACCGTCTGGCCCGCGCGAAAGTAGCAGATGCTGAGGTGCTGACCGAGCCGCTGGCGTGCCTCCTCGTCCAGGCCGTCGAACGGTGGACGGGCAAAATTGAACAGAAGTGACATGAGAGGCTCCACCGTGACCATGGGGCCAGTCTGACAAAGGCTCCACCACCGGGCCAGCCGACTTTAGTCGCAGGCCTGGGGCGGCCTCCCTGTACCTGCCCATAACACTCTGGTAACGTTGTGGTATGACCAGTTGAATCAAAGGACGAAGACGGAGATGGAAAAGCCAAGGGTCAAATGGGTGTTTCAGGAGGGGATCGCCGAGGTGATGCTCTGCCGGGGGGACAAGCTCAACGCACTGGATCGGGCCATGTTCGACGCCATCGACGAGACGCTGAACGCGCTATCCCGGCAAAAAGGGCTGCGGGCCGTGATCCTGCACGGGGAGGGGCGGGCGTTCTGCGCCGGGCTGGATGTGAAATCCATGCTGAGGCAGCCGGTGGCGGCGCTGGAGATCCTCAAGCGCGAGGCGGACGAGGCGACCAACCTGGCCCAGCGGGTGGCCTATGGCTGGCATCAACTGCCGGTGCCCGTGATTGCGGTGACCCAGGGGGTCTGTTTTGGCGGCGGCCTGCAGATAGCGCTCGGCGCCGATTTTCGCTTCAGCACCCCGGATTGCCGCTTCTCGGTGATGGAGATCAAGTGGGGCATCATCCCCGACATGAGCGGCAGCGTCACCCTGCGCAACCTGATGGGGATGGATACCGCCATGGAGCTTGCCATGAGCGGGCGCGAGCTGGAAGCCAGCGAAGCCAAGTCCCTCGGCCTGGTGAGCCGGGTGTGCGCGGATCCTCTGGAAGAGGCGCGGGCCTTTGCCCGGACCCTGATCACCAAGTCGCCGGATGCGCTGGCGGGGATCAAGCAGCTCTACACCCAGGCCTGGGCTCGCAGTGACGAGGCCATGCTCAAGGAAGAGACCCGGTTGCAGAGGCAGATCCTGGGGCGCCCCAACCAGTGGCGGGCGACCCTCAACAGCCTGTTTCGCTGGCGCCTGCCATTCGGACCGCGCCGCAACGTGCTTTGAACCCCTCACCCATCCAACACAAATGAAAATGGCAGCCGAAGCTGCCATTTTGCATTGTGCCGTCTGATTACTTGGCAACGGTATCCGGGTCCGCCTCGAAGGGGTGGCCGGTTTGCTCGCGCATCAGGTTTACTTCGGCGCGGTTTTCAATCCAGTAGTCCGCGTTCTTGATGCCGAGCTTTTCCGGGTGGAACACGGGATCCAGACCCTTGGCCAGCTGTGCCTCGTAGTCTTTCAGACAGGCGAAAGCCGGCTTTTGCAGCATCAGGATGGCACCGATGTTGAGCCAGGCCATCAGGCCGACCCCGATGTCACCCAGGCCCCAGGCCAGATCGGCGGTCTTGACGGTGCCGTAGACGGTGGCAGCCATCAGCGCAATCTTCAGCAGGAAGGTGAGCCAGGGACGGTTAATCTTGCGGTTGACAAAAGCGATGTTGGTTTCGGCGATGTAGTAGTAGGCCACGATGGTGGTGAAGGCGAAGAAGAACAGGGCGATGGCGACGAAGTAGTTGCCAAAGCCTGGCATCATGCTCTCCATGGCGGTCTGCACATAGCCGGGGCCTGCCGCGATGCCTGCGATGCCGGTGTAGAGGGCTGCACCGTCCGGACCCTGCACGTTGTACAGGCCGGTGATGAGCAGCATGAAGCCGGTGGCGGAGCAGACGAACAGGGTGTCGATGTAGACGGAGAACGCCTGCACCAGGCCCTGCTTGGCCGGGTGGCTCACCGCCGCGGCGGAGGAGGCGTGGGGGCCTGTCCCCTGGGCGGCTTCGTTGGAGTAGACCCCGCGCTTGACACCCCACATGATGGCCAGACCCAGAATGGCGCCGAAGCCGGCTTCCATCCCGAAGGCACTCTTCCAGATGAGCAGGATCACGCCCGGCAGTTGGCCGATGTTCAGGGCGATGATGACGCAGGCGACGATGATGTAACCCAGCGCCATGAAGGGCACCACGGTACTGGCGAAATTGGCGATGCGTTTGACGCCGCCGAAGATGATGAAACCGAGCAGCAGCGCCAGACCGGCGGCGGTGACGTTGGGATCGATGTCAAAGGCGGTCTGCAGGCTGGAGCCGATGGAGTTGGCTTGTACGCCCGGCAGCAGCACGCCGCAGGCGAAGATGGTGGCGATGGCGAAGGTCCAGGCATACCACTTCATGCCCAGGCCCTTCTCGATGTAGAAGGCCGGACCGCCGCGATATTCACCGTTGATCTTCTCCTTGTAGACCTGGCCCAGGGTGGACTCCACGAAGGCGGAGCTGGCGCCGAGGAAGGCGACCATCCACATCCAGAACAGGGCGCCCGGGCCGCCGAAGGTGATGGCAGTGGCCACACCGGCGATGTTGCCGGTACCGACGCGACCGGCCAGGGTCATGGAGAGTGCCTGGAAGGAGGAGACACCGGCATCGTTGCCCTTGCCCTGAAACATCAGGCGTATCATGCCTTTCAAGTGACGCAGTTGCAGGAAACGGCTGCGCAGGGAGAAGTAGAGGCCTACCCCCAGACACAGATAAATGAGCGCAGGGCTCCAAATCACGCCATTGATGGCATTGACGATCTCATTCATGTACAACAACTCCTTTGTTGCGCTGTCTTGGCGAGGTCTGTGCCTCGCTGCCCTAACATTGAAATATATGGTGACCAAGGGGGTCACTCAGGATTGTGCGGGACTTTCGACTGGTTAGTCCGCGGGATTTAACATATCGGTTTGTTCAGGGCCTTCCTAGTGAAAAGTGTTGTGACTTTGTTGATTTGTGAATTGACATTAACAAATGGTGAATGGAACTGGACAAGATTCGGTACATACCCATCATCTGCCGCTTTGCCATGCCCAGAGGGCTGATTGAGGTAATGCAAATAGGAGGCCAGGAGTGGCAACAAGGGAAAACAGATACATCATTCGCCTCGCCGGGGAGGCGGATGGGGCCGGATTGACGGGGTTGTTTGCCCAGCTGGGCTACCCCAACCCTGATGGGGCGGTCAGCGCCAGGCTGGCCCAGCCCGATCCGGCGCGGGAGGTCCTGGTGGCCCTGTGCGAGGGGATCCCGGTGGGGGGGCTGGTGTGGCACCACTTGCAACCCATGCATCTTGCACCAGCCTGGGGCCTGATCTCGGCGCTGGTTGTCGATGAGGGTGCAAGGGGCGGGGGCATCGGGGCCCTGCTGCTGGCGGCGGCAGAGCAGCGGGCGGCAGCCCTGGGGTGTGGCCAGCTGGAGCTCTCCAGCAGCCTCAAGCGCGAAGGGGCGCACCGATTTTATCTGGCGCAAGGGTATTGCGAGCGTCCGAAACGTTTTGTGAAAGCTGTCTGATTGGCAAGAGGAGTCCGTGTGTTCTGGTCCAGGTTGAAAGAGGTATTGGGTGGTGCATCTCCCCGGGAGCCTCGTCTCCCAGAAGAGCAGGAGTGGCGCGAGGCGCTGGCGGCGGTGCCCATCTTGCAGGGGCTTGAAGAAGAAGAGGCGCAGAGGCTGATGGAGCTGGCGCGCCATTTTCTCTCGCGCAAGACCCTCACCCAGATCGGGGTGGAACTGACGCCCCGCCAGCAGGGGGTGCTGGCCCTGCAGGCGGTGCTGCCCGTCCTGCACCTGGGGTTCGATTGGTATCGAGGGTTCCACGAGGTGATCATCATCCCCGAGCCCGTGACCCGTCGTCAGGAGGTGCAGGACGAGTTCGGGCTGGTGAGCGAATTTGAAGAGGAGAACGCCGGTGAATCCTGGCCCCAGGGGCCACTGGTGCTGGCCTGGAGCGAATTGCAGCAGGACGGGGACTGGGACGGATTCAACCTGGTGATCCATGAGCTTGCCCACAAGCTCGACATGCTGGGAGGGGATGCGGACGGTGCACCGCCCCTGCCGCGGGGCATGGATCCCCAGCAATGGACCCGGGCGCTGCAAGGTGCGTTTGACGAGATGAACGATCAGTTGACCAGAGAGGAGGTGACCGAGATAGACCCCTACGCCGCCTCGCACGCCGCCGAATTCTTCGCGGTGTGCAGCGAGAGCTTCTTCACCGATCCGTTGCGTCTGCGCGCCGTCTACCCCGCGGTCTATGACCAGTTCGCCCGCTTCTACGGCCAGGATCCCGCCGCCCGCTACCCGGCCACCCGATTGCTGGCTGGGGATCCCGGGGCGCAGGGCTGACCGGCACGGTGTCCGGGCGGTAGAAACACAAAAGGCACCCGAGGGTGCCTTTTTCGTGACAGCGATGTCGCCGGGTGCTTAGGCAGCGGCTTTGAGCTCGACGGGAGCGGCTTTCTTCTGCTCGCCGATGGGCAGCACGGTGCGACCGAACTGCTCGTTGATCACGGTGGCCATGGCCAGGTAGATGGCGCTGGCGCCGCAGATGATGCCTTCGAAACCGGCGATGGTGCCGATCAGGGTGCTGCCGGTGAAGTCACGGGCGGCCAGCAGGAAGAACAGCACGGTCAGGGAGGCGAACACGAACTGCTTCACGCGGGGGAAGTTGACGGTCCCGATCAGCATGAACAGGGTGAACATGCCCCACATCAGCAGGTACCAGCCCATGTAGGCGTGCGGGGTGGCCTCGGCCAGACCCATGGTCGGCATCACCAGCAGGAACACCAGGCTCCACCAGAAGGTGCCGTAGGAGATGAAGGCGGTGACACCGAAGGTGTTGCCACGCTTGTACTCCATGATGCCGGCGATGATCTGGGCCAGACCGCCATAGCACAGACCCATGGCCAGGATCATGGCGCTGATGGGGAAGAAACCTGCGTTATGGATGTTCAGCAGAATGGTGGTCATACCGAAACCCATCAGACCCAGAGGGGCAGGGTTGGCCAATTTTTCGCTCACGTGGTGTTCTCCAACAATAGAGGTGGGGTTGATAAAAGACGCGCGATTTTAGGCAGGCTCGGGGTCCCGGGCAAGGGGGGGACACACAGAAATGGTAAAAAAAGAACACGAAAGTTTAAGTGGCCAACCATTCGTGCCATTCAGGTAGACGAGCGGTGAATGAAAAACGTTTTCAACGTTGCGATTTTGTATAAAAGCCACCTTGGCATGAAAGTCGGCAACGACGATGGTGACTGGGACTGGTGAGGGAAACGCGCCCCGGATGGTCGCGTTATGGCGGATTGATTGAAAAATGATCTCATATGCCATCAGACAAGAGTGTTTCCCTCCTGTTTGTGACCTATGGACCTCCCGTATCGCTTGCCATCGCAGTGTCCGTTGCGCTCCCCATCTTAAATGCGAAAGGGGACTCCCTCCGACGTAGGTGGGAGGGGAATTTCGCCGGGGCGTCAGCCCCGCTGGTTTTGAATGTATTGCTTGATCACCTCCAACGGTGCTCCGCCGCAAGAGCCCGCAAAGTAAGAGCGTGACCAGAGTACGGGTTTGCTGTAAGCACCTCTCAAGTCCAGAAATTCATTACGCAGTCGCCTTGATGTGACCGCCTTTAACGAGTTCACCAGTACCGATAGCTGCACCGTTGGCGCGTACTCTATCAGCATGTGAACATGATCAGCCTCTCCGTCACACTCTTTCAGTTCCGCACCAAAATCTCTGCAAACCTCTGCCGCACACTGACATAAGGAAGCGTGATGCAGATCCCCCAATATCGGCTTTCGATACTTGGTGATAAACACCAAATGTACGTGCAAAGCGTAGGCCGCATGGCGTGATTTATTAATTTTAGTGAATTGCATTCTGTCACTCAATCGGGCTTAATAGATATG
>NZ_JALIHH010000156.1:0-329 GCF_022869435.1 Aeromonas sp. LsrichE-8G | reverse complement strand
GAGTCATCCCTGACCCCTTGAGGGTCCTAAAGGGCCGTTGGAGACCACAACGTTGATAGGTGGGGTGTGTAAGCGTAGCGATACGTTGAGCTAACCCATACTAATTACCCGTGAGGCTTAACCATACAACACCCAAGAAGTGTTCTAAGGCTTGTAGCAAATACGAACGAATTACTTACATCAGCTTTCTCAGATTGAAGATTTTGCCTGGCGGCAATAGCGCAGTGGAACCACCTGACCCCATGCCGAACTCAGAAGTGAAACGCTGTAGCGCCGATGGTAGTGTGGCATTCGCCATGCGAGAGTAGGACACTGCCAGGCACCCAATT
>NZ_JALIHH010000155.1:0-624 GCF_022869435.1 Aeromonas sp. LsrichE-8G | reverse complement strand
GGCATCTTGCTGAATACTGCTTCCGGTTTAATCATCGTTTTGACCTCAAGAGTATGTTTGTTGAATTGGGGCATGCAGTCGTGGCAAGCCCTCCGATGCCATATCGGCTCTTGAAGCTGGCTGAGGGTCATGGGTAATCAGGTAAAATATTAGACACGACTGGATTCGGTGAGAGCAGAGATGTCAAGACTGCTATCAACGTCTCATGTACAGAACCTTAAGCGGCAAGCGAATTAATAATACCGTCTAACGTGTTGTTTTGCTTGGATTTTCTCTGCCTACTCTTTTTGCCGTTTTTGGATAAATACACCATTGCCCACTCCAACTTCTCTGTTATTTCCTGCCACGCACCATGGATGATGCTCGCCAATATCGGCATTAACCAAAGCGCGCTGTTTTTGGCAATCTTCAGCATCGATAACTCCGCGCTGCCAATCAGCGTCAGCGCCAGCCGACGTTTGACCAGCAAGGCCAGCAAACTAAATAGCTGTTCCGAATAGTAGATCACCGGAGGAAGGGAACTCAGTCCAGTTTGTGCGATCTGATTAGTCGCTAAACAAAACAAGCCACACCCAAAGGACTGAGTTGATGCCTATCCTACCACCTCTGCCACGACCACAACGG
>NZ_JALIHH010000154.1:0-2411 GCF_022869435.1 Aeromonas sp. LsrichE-8G | reverse complement strand
TGGTCACGCTCTTACTTTGTGGGCTCTTGCGGCGGTGCGCCGTTAGAGGTGATCAAGCAATACATTCAAAACCAGCGGGGCTGACGCCCCGGCGAAATTCCCCTCCCACCTACGTCGGAGGGAGTCCCCTTTCGCATTTAAGATGGCTGACATGACGGTCTCAGTCCGTAGGGAGCAGCCGGAAACAGGAGCTAACTACACAGTGTAACGAATGGGGGGCCTGCGGGCCCCTCTGCTGTTTTTGATTTTCCCGTTTTCCCCGCCAACAAAAGCAAAGGGCTCAAACCAAGCAATCAATCTGCAGAAATTTCAGCTATTTATAGAACTTTTTCTGTATGAGACTTCGTAGAAAAAGTTCTTAAATCTGCCAAAATTTCAGCAGATCGGCAGACCCATCCCTCCTTTTATCCGGCATCAGCAAAGGATGAGAGGGCCGCTTCTATCACCTCGCTGAGCTTCTCCAGCGAGACATCCCCACCGTATCGGTCATAGCTGATCGCCCCGTTGGTGTGACCCAAGATCGCCGCCGCATACTGCAATGGCACTCCGTGATCTTTGAGTGCTGCCCCCACGGTATGCCGCAGGCTGTGGAAGTCCTTGTCGACGGGGCGATGGCGGCTAAACCACTGCCCCCACAGGTGGCTGTAACTGTCCTGTCGATGGGGAAGCTCAGGGAAGATGCGTCCCCCTATCCTCCCCTTCACAAACTCGATGAAACCGCTCTGGAGAAGGTGCCGATGGAGAGGAACGAGACGAGCACTATTGGCCGTCTTGAGTTTCTGGTCTGGCCGTCCACTGCGAATATTCAGGCACCATATACCGTCAACCTGTTGCACATCATCGGCATAGAGCTGACAGATTTCGTTGGCACGAGCTCCGGTGAACAGACCCAGCAGAGCAATCCACCTACGGTGGGGCTCTTGCTGCTTAGCCCACCCGATAAACTTGCGACGTTCTTCCGCTGTGTACCCACTTCGTGAGTTCACCTCCTTGGCTCGCTGTAGCTTCAATCCGGCGAAGTGGTTGATGACCCCATCCTGATGGTTAGCCAGCCAGTTAAACAGCAGGGAGAGCTTCTGGAGATACTTGTTGATGGTGGTCGGGCTCTTGCCGGAGTTCAGCAGGCCCTCCTTGAACTTGACCACATCCGCTTTCCCATAGTCAGCGGCCGGTCTATCACCCAGCGCCTTGATGAAGCAGCCGATGTAGTTCTTCTGGTTGCTGAGCTCTTTCGGTGCCCAGGAGAGGGCCTTCTCTTTCAGATAGCGGTCACTCAAGACCGACAAGAGCGGAGCAAGCGGTTTGGCCGCCGGAACAGCAGGCTTGATGTGCGACTGAGGTTGAGGGTTCTCTGGCTCGCTTGCGGATTGCACGACTGGCTGAGCTCTGGAACGCACACAGGCAAGCAACTGGGCAACCTTGCTTCGTGCCGTAAGCTTGTCTCGGGTATGCAGGGATTTTTTGATCTCTTTACGACGACCACAGGGGAGCATGGTGACTTTCCGGTAATACCAGATGCCGTGGGGACTGAGCCAGAGATTCATCGATGAGCTCCTCGTCGTCCACACAAAATGGATGACCAAGGGCTTTAGGAAGCTAACTTATTGAATAGCAGAAACAGGTGGTGGCCCTACCAGCCACATCCCGGCACTCGAGTCCCCCGCCTTGGCTGCTACCTTCCGGTCCTGACCAGGTCGACGGGTTATCAATGCGAGAGGACCAATAGGACCACCGGCGAGGAGAATAGGCAAACTGGCCCCTCAATGCAACGGCTTTCTGCCGCAGCGCGAGCTGTTCGCCTTATTTTTCAACAATCTGGCCAAGGGTTCAGCTAAAGAGCATGAATTTGGCACCCACCAGCAACATGAGCAGGGCAAAGGCCTGCTTGAGCCGCCGGGGTGACATTCTGTGTGCCAGTCTGGTGCCCAGACGGGCAAACTGGGTGCTGGTGAGCACGATGCCAAGCAGGGCCGGCAGATAGATGAATCCGACGCTCCACTCGGGCAGATCGACGTCTCCCCAACCGGCATAGAGGTAGCTGAGGCTGCCTGCCAGGGCGATGGGCATGCTGCAGGCGGCGGAGGCGGCCACGGCGTTGCGCATGGGCACCGAATTCCAGGTGAGGTAAGGCACGGTCAGCGAGCCGCCACCGATGCCGAACAAGGCCGACATCCAGCCGATGACGGTGCCGGCGATCCCGGTACCAAGGGGGCCCGGCATGTGTCGCTCCGCTTTTGGCCTCAGATTGAGCCCCATCTGCAGGGCCTTGACATCCTCCCCCACCTTAGCGCTTCGCGTCACAGGAGGGGGATTCCCATTACGTATCTATTCACCAGGACGGGGTTGACGGCATCAGTTCTGCCGGGATGGGATAATCTGTCTTCTCGATGCACGCCCTGACCACGGCCCTC
>NZ_JALIHH010000153.1:0-601 GCF_022869435.1 Aeromonas sp. LsrichE-8G | reverse complement strand
GCTGAAATGACGTGCAGTGACGATTAAAAAGTGTGAAGGCGATCCTGACTATAAAGTTAACTGCATATCACAGGCCTATAAGTATTTGTTTTGTAGGCAAAAAACTATTTTTAATTTTTAACAAAATGTTCACGATCTCGCCCTGGTGAAGCCGGTTTAGAGCACTTCACCATTCACGACTTGCGTCGTACCTGCCGTAGCTTGCTGGCTTCTATTCGCATTCCGAGCCATGTCGCAGAGCGGTGCCTGAATCACAAACTAAAAGGCGTCGAGGGGATTTATAACCGGCACGACTACCTTGACGAGCGACGAGAGGCATTAGAAAAGCTGGCAGACATACTGGCTCCCATTGTGGATAGCCAACCCAATGTAGTCCCGTTCATCAGTAGAGCATCTTGAGATAGTCATCTATGTCAACCAACACATATCCAGCATTTATGCGCCATAACTCCCTGATCCGACATTCCGCACCTGATTTAGGAATAAATTTGCCGATAGCGCTCACCCAATACCTCCAAAATGATCTGCTGGTCTCCTGTTAGCTCCGTTACTTGTGGCGGAGCTTCTCCCAGTCGATATTCATGGATGCCACCAAAGCGCA
>NZ_JALIHH010000152.1:5636-19050 GCF_022869435.1 Aeromonas sp. LsrichE-8G | reverse complement strand
GCGACCAAACCAAGGTGATCGAGGTTACGGATCGAGATAGCGGGTGCGGCCATGATGATCTACCTGCAAAAGAGAGTAATAGATCAGAACGGCCGATCGCCGTCAAGCACTGAAAATAGCAAAATCAGGTGCGGAATGACGGATAACTGGCTGTTTCTTGGGATTTATTAGTGATCCAAGTAGGCGCGATGCAGTTTCTTCTCAAGCTTCATATAAGCCTCAGCCCAAGCGTGCCGCGGGGTGGCGTCACCCGCCCTGACCGAGAGGACAGCAAGATAGTCCGCCTCGGTTGCTTCGCACAGCAAGGGTGTGAAACTGAGCAAGAAGTGACGGGCGAGGTAGGGATCGAGAGGCCAGATGTTGAGGATGGCCCGCGCCACGGGCTGGACGGCGGTAGAGCAGATGAAGTGCCGATGACCCGCTTCCAGCCATTGGGCCATCTCGGCGAGGCTTTCTTCCGGCACGATGCCGCCATCGCCTTTCTCCTTGGCCAGCGTCATCGTGTGACCATTGCCCAGTGCCAGGGTGCCGTTTTCTGCCACGACGCCGTCGTGGCTGCGCAGGGGAAGCGTCGCCTGGCCTTCAAGATAGAGGCTGCAGCTGTCCGGGAGGGCCGCCAGCACGGTGGTGGCGTCCCCCTGCATGGCCATGGGCAACCAGAACGCCTCGGCCCGGGTCTGCAGACCCTGGGCGAGCTGACGGGGGAGGGAGTCCGGGTCGGAATGAAGACGGGAAATGATGCCGGGAAATGCCATGTTGATGACTCTCTTGGAAATAACCGGCGAATTATACGAGGGATGGCCGGGCAACAAGAAAGGTTTCTTTTCGAGACTGTTTACCTGAGGCGACGCAGCGATTACCATCCCCGAGGTTTGTGAAGGGTTGTCGTCGAAAGACGCTGATTATAGATAGAGGCTCGACCATAACGAGTCCGTTCAAAACTGATACACTTGACTACGAGTCGTCGCGAAAAATAAAGGTGGAGTCAATCCGCCGAACGGAGTATGGAACACATGAATTCAAATATCGTAACTGTTGGCAAGAAGATCCGTCAGATCCGCGAAGCGGTAGGCCTGAGCCGTCCCAAGTTTGCCGATCTGCTGGGCGTCCCCCCAACCACCCTGAAGAACTATGAACTGGGTTACCGTGAAGTCGGAGGCGCCTTCCTGGTTGCACTGGCCCACCACCCCGATCTGCACAAGTTCACCCTCTGGCTGCTGGCTGACAAGAAAGTCGCCGAAATCGGCCAGATCGGTCCGGACGATATTGCCAAGGCTTGATTTAGTTCAACCTTGATAAAAATGCCGCCCTCGAGGCGGCATTTTTTATTTATCAAAATGGATGATTATTTAATTAAATAATGCGTTGTGTGCGGTCAACGGCGATTTTCACTAAATCATCTTGTCGGGCTGGATTAATCCACGGAACACTCCGACCCTTTTAATTCAGGCGGTGATCCACACAGCGAGACAACGATGAGCCAATCCATTACCAAAGCCAGAGATGGGTTTACCAGCACCTTTGGCGTGCTGGCCGCGACTCTGGGGTCTGCCGTCGGGCTCGGCAATATCTGGAAGTTTCCTTATCTGACCGGTGAGAACGGTGGCGCCGGTTTTCTGCTGGTCTATGTCATCGCCACCCTGCTGGTGGGATTGCCGGTGATGATCTCCGAGATCATGCTGGGGCGCGAGGCCAGGACGGATGCGGTCAGCGGGCTCATCAAGCTGGCTCCGAAGGGGCAACCCTGGTGGCTGATCGCCGCCATGGGGGTGAGCGCGGCCTTCCTCATCATGTCGTTCTACTCCGAGGTGGCGGCCTGGGTATTTGCCTACATCTTCAAGGCGGCCAGCGGCGAGATCCTCTCCACCGATCCCGCCGTCACGGGTGCTGCCTTCAATTCACTCATCACGGATCCCTTGCAGAGTCTGCTCTGGCAGTGGCTGGTGCTGGCCCTGATGGGGGGGATCTTGCTGATGGGGGTCTCCAGGGGGATCGAAGCGGTCACCAAGCGGTTGATGCCACTGCTCTTCATCCTGCTGCTGGTGATAGGCGTGCGCAGCCTGACTCTGCCCGGAGCGAGCGAAGGACTGCATTTCCTGTTCTCGCCGGATTTCTCCAAGGTGACCGCAGGCGTCGTGCTGACGGCCATGGGGCTGGCGTTCTTCAAGCTCTCCATCGGGATGGGCTGCATGATGACCTATGGCAGCTACTTTCGGGACGATCAGCACATCCCTCTCACCACGGTACGGGTGATGTGCGCGGATCTCTTCGTCTCCATGCTGGCGGGGATCGCCATCTTCCCGGCGGTCTTTGCCTTTGGCTTCGAGCCGAGCGCAGGCCCCTCCCTGCTGTTCATCACCATACCCGCGGTGTTTGCCAGCATCCCGTTTGGACACCTCTTCATGGTGCTCTTCTTCGTGCTCTCCGCCATCGCAGCCACCGGGGCCATGCTCTCCATCCTGGAGGTGCCGGTCTCGGTGCTCTCCGAGCGATTTCACATGAGCCGCACAAGGGCGACCCTGATCAACCTGCTGGTGCTGGGAGCGGTCGGCTCGACCTGTGCGCTCTCGAGCAGCACGCTGGCGGATGTGCAGGTTGGCGGGAAAACCTTCTTCGATCTGTTCGACTTCGTCTCTTCCAACGTGCTGATGCCCCTTGGCGGCATTTTCCTCTGCCTCTTTGTGGGCTGGGTATGGGGATTCGAGCGGATGACGACGGCGCTGACCAATGGGGGCAAGCTGGCGCTGCCCATCCTCAGCCCCCTGTTTTTCATCATCCGCTATGTGTCGCCGCTGCTGATCCTGGTAGTGATGCTCAAGGGGCTGGGGCTGTTCTGAGCCGCGTAACCCGAAACAAAAAAGCGCCTATTGGCGCTCTTTTTGTCTTTTACCCCGATATGCCTTCATATCAGGCAGAGTCGTGACAGCTCCTCCTTGAGCTGCTCCAGGTTGCGCTCGACACAGGCTTCCCCCTCGTTGATGGCGTCGCTCGCGCGGTGGAAATCCATGATGGAGAGGTTGCCAAGGCGCGGGCAGAGCTGGATCTCGGGGGGATCCCCGGCCATCCGGGCACGGGTGATGCGCTCCTGCATGATGTTGATGGAGCCCGTCATCACCCCCCACATGCCGGGGGTACTGGGTTCGCGCTCGCCCCGGTTCAACCACTGGCTGAGCAGCCCCCCCTGCACGGGCTCGTCCGGTTCGTCGGTCCAGGGCTGGTGCATGTCGGTGTTGAGGTTGACGGCGATCACCACCTCGGCTCCCATGGCGCGGGCTAGGGAGATGGGGACCGGGTTGACCACGGCCCCGTCCACCAGCCAGCGCTCCTCCACCCGGGTCGGGGTGAGCAGGCCGGGCATACCGCAAGAGGCGCGCACACACTGGCGAAGCGGTCCTTCCTGCAACCAGATCTCGCGACCGGTATCGAGTTCGGTGGCGACGCAGGCAAAGGGCAGCGGCAGGCTTTCGATGGCGGGATCCCCCAGATGGCCGGCGGCGATGCCAAATACCTTGTCACCGCGAAACAGGCCGCCGGAGAGGGCAGGATCGAGCAGCCCCATGACCTGCAGGCGGCTGAAGCCGCGCACCCAGCTCTCCAGCTTGTCCAGTTCACCAGCGGCATAGGCGGCGCCGACAAAGCTGCCGATGGAGCAGCCAGCCACCAGATCCGGCTTGACGCCCAGTCGCTCCAGGGCACGGATGATGCCGATGTGGGCCCATCCTCGGGCCGCACCGCTACCCAGGGCCAATCCCAGACGGGGTTTTCGTGACACAGTTGCGTCTCCTGACATGAAGTGGGAGTCCAGCTTACTCCGGCTTCTCCTGTCCGTCATCCCGCCACGCTTCGCTGCGATTGCGGCCGTTGGCCTTGGCCTGATAGAGGGCGATATCGGCGCGGCGGATCACCTCCTGCAAGGAGATGGCCGGTGATTGACGACAGTGGCCCAGGCTGACGGTCACCTTCAGCTCGGCCGCGATGGCGCTCCAGGGATGCTCTGCTATGCACAGGCGAAGCCGCTCGGCCAAAGGGGCCAGAGGGATCGCTTCATCGGTGACGAGCAGCAGGAACTCCTCGCCGCCCCAGCGGATCAGGTGGCACTCCCGTGTCAGCAGGGACTGGCAGAGCTGCACCAGACGGATGAGGACCTGATCGCCCACCCCGTGGCCGAAACGGTCGTTGACCTGTTTGAAGTGATCGCAGTCAAACATGATGGCGCCGATGCGTTGGCGGCCTGCCAGGGCCTGGCGGTGTTCGAAGGCATCGAAGTAGTGGCGGTTGAAGGCGCCGGTCAGGGCATCGTGGCGCGACAGGTAGTTGAGGCGCCGGTTGAGGCGCTGGGCACGCAGGCTGGAGACGGTCGCCACCACCAGACAGAGAATGGTGATGAGCGCCGTCGCCGATTGCCACAACAGCGTCTGCAGCAGAGGCAGCAGCGGGATGCGATGGATGAGGGAGAGCGGTGTCTCCGGGATGGGATAGACGAGCTGCAAGGCGCCCTGTTGCCACTCATATTCCGCTGACTGCGCCGTCCTGACCGGGGGCGGCGCGGTACCGGACTGGCTGCTGGCGAGGATCTGCTGATGGGCGTTGAGCAGGAACAGGGTGCCAATCCGGGGGGCGAGGCGGTGCAGGGTCTGCGCCAGCGTGACGGTCTGGATGTCGATGCTGAGCAGGCCAATGATCTGGCCGCCCTGGGTAATGGGCTGGGAGAGGGTGATCATCTGCCCCCGTCCGGCAAAATCCTGGTAGGGGCGCGAGAGCATGGCGTGCTCCAGGTGGGGATGCCTGGCCATCGCCTCCTGCCAGTAGGCCTTGCTGTAAATCACGGGATCGAAGCGAAACTGGCTGGATGGCACCCAGGGATAGAGGTAGATGAAATTGTCCGTACCGGTGAAGTAGATCCAGGCCACGTCCCTGTCCAGCAGCTTGCTGGCCGTGGCGAGCAGGGGGGAGAGGCTGAGGGCGAGATGTATTCTGGCTTGCCGCTCGCTGCCGTCATGGGGCAGCGGGCCCTGCCCGGTCAGGTTGCCGATGAGGGCGGGGGGCAGATCGACAGGGATGCGATCCAGATTGATGCCGTGCTCCCCGTCGGATTGCAGCGCCTGATAGAGCTGGCGAGAGAGCACGGACTGGGGATTGCTGCGCAGGCGCTCCTCCGCCTGGCCGCGCATGGCCTCAAGGAAGGTCTCCATCCGCTGGTGCTGGCTGCTGAGCTGGGTCGCGGCGTTGATGGTGTCACGCTTGTTGATCTCGGTAACCTGGCGAAACGCATGTTGCAGGGCGAGCAGCAACAGCAGCAGGCCGAGGCCCAGCAGCAGCCACTGCAATCGGTATCTGGCAAAGGCGGGGGAGGGAATGGACATGGGCGTACCGGAAGATGGCGAGAGTCGGCATCAGTGTAAGGCAGAACCCTGACGCGCGTGCCGACAAGATGCGTTTTTGATGATCTTCTCACCGGACTGTTACGTTTTGTCACATTTATACATAGTCACGGCATAGTCAGGGGGTAACATGGTGCCATCCTTGATGAAGCTATCTCTTCTTCCTCTCTCTTTGACTGCATGGATCTTGTGATGAAAACGCGCGTGTGGCTGTGGCTTTTCCCTCTTCTTCTATTGCTGGCGGCGGGCGCCTGGCATCTGCGGCAGGCTGAACCCGCCAGCAAGCCAGCACCAAGAGAGATCAATATCAGGGCCGAAACCGTCAGGCAGAGTCTGGCCGAGCCCTCCATCAAGCTGGTGAGCAAGCTTGCGGCCAATCGCTCCGTGGCCATCAGCCCCGAGGTGACCGGCCGCATTGCCACCATCGCGGTGAGCTCCGGCCAGCAGGTCACACAGGGGCAGACCCTGATCGCCCTGGATGCGGGCAAGCAGCAGGCGGAGCTGGCCGAGCAGAGCGCCAGCGTGCGCGACGAGGCTCGCAAGCTGCGGGACATGCGCAAGCTGGTGGCGCGAGGCGCCGTCACCACCTCGGAGCTGGAGGGGCAGGAGGCGACTGTCGCCCAGGCCCAGGCCCGGGTCGATGCGGCCCGTTACGAGCTCTCCCTGCGCACCCTGGCCGCCCCCTTCGACGGCACTGTCAGCCTCATCGATCTCAGCGAAGGAGCCCTGGTCAACAGCGGCGACGTGCTCTTGCATCTGGACGAGCTGGCAAAACTGCGGCTCGATCTGGCGGTGCCCGAGCGCTACCTCTCCCTGCTGCGCCCCGGCATGGCGGTGACGGCAACCAGCTCGGCCTGGCCGGATCAATCCTTTTCCGGCGTGCTGGAGACCCTCGACAGCCGGATCTCCAGCGACACCCAGAACATCAAGGCCCGCGTCATCCTGCCCAACACCGGTGGCCAGCTGCGTCCCGGCATGCTGATGAACGTGGATCTCTCTCTGCCACCCCAGAAGATGACCCTGATCCCCGCCCAGTCGGTGGAGTATGCCGGCGAGCAGCGCTTCGTCTATCGCCTGGAGGCGGACGGACGGGTGAAGCGCGTGCCGGTGGAGCTTGGCGACACCCATGGCGAGGCCGTCTGGGTGCTCAAGGGGTTGAACGTCGGCGATCGCATCGCGGTGGAGGGGCTGGTCAATCTGCGCGACGGCGCCCAGGTACGTGATCTGGGCGAGGTGAAAGGCTGATGTGGCTCTCCGATATCTCAGTACGCCGTCCCCTGGTGGCGGTGGTCATCAGCGCCCTGCTCACCGTGTTCGGCCTGGTGGCCTTCAGCAAACTCACCGTGCGGGAGATGCCGGATGTGCAGACCCCGTCCGTTTCCATCACCACCACCTATGAGGGGGCGGCCCCCGAGGTGATGGAGAGCCAGGTCACCAAGCCCATCGAGGATCAGCTCTCCGGCATCAGCGGCATCAAGAACATCAACTCGGTGACCCGCAAGGGGCGCTCCTCCATCACGGTGGAGTTCAAGCTCGGCTGGAACATGCTGGAGGGCACCTCCGACGTGCGTGACGCCATCTCCCGGGCCAGACCCAAGCTGCCAGACGGGGCGGACGAGCCCATGGTGACCAAGGACAACGGCAACGGGGATGTGGCCATCTGGCTCAATTTCAGCAGCACCCAGATGGACCGTACCGCCATGACGGATTACGCCAATCGCATGCTGGTGGACCCCTTGAGCCTGGTGGACGGGGTAAGCGAGGTCTCCCTCTCCGGGGACCTGACCCAGGTGATGTACGTGCGGCTGCGCCCCGCCGACATGGCGGCCCGCGGCATCACGGTGGCCGACGTGCAGGATGCCCTCAAGCGGGAGAACATCGAGCTGCCGGGCGGCGAGATCCGCAACAACACCATGACCATGGCGGTGCAGATCGCACGGCTCTATCACAGTGCGGAAGATTTTCGCACCCTGCCGGTGAAAACTGCCACCAATGGTCAGAGCATCTATCTGGCGGACATTGCGGATGTGGAGGTGGGGGCCAAGAACGAAGACAGCGCCTATCAGCGCAACGGCCGCGAGAGCCTGGGGATTGGCATCGTCGCCCAATCCACAGCCAACCCCCTGGCGGTGGCCCAGGGCATCGAGAAGAAGCTCGTGGAGATGCAGCGCTTCCTGCCGGAGGGGGCTACCCTTGAGGTCGACTACGACTCCACCATCTTCATCAAGCAGGCCATCGACGAGGTGTATGAGACACTCGCCATCTGCGCCCTGCTGGTGGTGGCCGTGCTCTATCTCTTCCTCGGGCAGGGGCGCACCACCCTCATTCCGGCCATCACGGTGCCCGTCTCCCTGATTTCGGCCTTCATCGGTGCCTGGTATCTGGGCTTTTCCATCAACCTCATCACCTTGCTGGCCCTCATCCTCGCCATCGGCCTGGTGGTGGATGACGCCATCGTGGTGGTGGAGAACATCCACCACCACCTGCAACGGGGCGAGTCCCCCTTGATGGCGGCCTGGCACGGCACCCGGGAGGTGGGCTTTGCCGTCATCGCCACCACCGCCGTGCTGGTGATGGTGTTCGTGCCCATCGCCTTCATGGACGGCATGGTGGGGCGCCTCTTCACCGAGTTCGCCATCCTGCTCTCCCTGGCCGTGCTCTTCTCCTCCCTGGTGGCGCTCACCCTGACCCCGGCCATGGGCTCCTGGCTGATGCGTGCCGTGGACAAGCCCAACGCCCTGACCGCCACCCTGGACAAGGGACTTGGCTGGGTGGAGGAGCGTTATCGCCGCGTGCTGGGGGCCGTGCTGCGCCGCGCCGTCTGGATGCCCCTGGTGTTGCTGCTCTGCCTCGGCGGCATTGGCGCCCTCTTTGGCAAGCTGCCCGCGAGCCTCACCCCGACCGAGGACAGGGGCGTGCTCTATGTGTTCGTGAAAGGGGCGGAGGGCACCAGCATCGAGCGGATGAAGCGCAACATGCAGCAGGTGGAGGCCGCCATCCTGCCGCTGCTCGGCAAGGGGGTGGTGCAGGCCATGAGCTTCAGCACCCCGGCCTTCGGGCGCGGCGGCGATCAGACCGGCATGGCCATCATCCAGCTCAGTGACTGGGCGGTGCGAGACGAAACGGCCACCGAGTTTGGCCGCTCCCTGAGCGGTCGCCTCGCCGGCATCCCCGACGTGATGATCCGCACCTTCCAGCCGGGGTTCAGAGGCGGCTCCACCGCGGCGGTGCAGTTCGTGCTGCAAGGCTCCGATTACGGCGAGCTCAACCAGCAGGGGCTGGCGCTCAAGGAGGCGGCGGCCCAAAGCGGGCTGATGCAGAGCCCGGATCTCGACTATGCCGAGAAGACCCCGGAGCTGCAGGTGACCATAGAGCGGGAGCGAGCCACCCAGCTCGGCATTCCGGTCTCCACCATCGCAAGCTCCCTGCAGGCCCTGCTCGGCGGCGTCAGCCAGACCACCTATGTGGACAGGGGCGAGGAGTATGACGTCTACCTGCGCGCCAACCAGACCCAGTTCAACGGTATCTCCGACATCAGCCGCATCTATTTGAAGGCCGCGAGCGGCGAGATGGTGAGCCTCTCCACCCTGGCGACCGTCACCCAGGTGGCGAGTCCCCAGCGCCTCAACCACTACCAGCGCCAGAAGGCGGTCACCCTCACCGCGGACGTGGCCTCCGGCCACACCCTGGGGGAGGCGCTCGACTTCCTGGATGGCTGGGCCGCGGATCACCTGCCCACCGGCATGTCGGTGGATTACGCCGGCGAGTCCAAGGACTATCGCGACAACCAGGGGGAGATGGCACTGGTGTTCGGCCTGGCCCTGCTGGTGGTCTATCTGGTGCTGGTGGCCCAGTTCGAGAGCCTGCTGACCCCGGCGGTGGTGATGATGACGGTGCCGCTCGGCATCTTCGGCGGCCTGCTCGGCCTCTGGCTCACGGGGCAGGAGCTCAGCATCTACAGCCAGATAGGCATGATCATGCTCATCGGCATGGTGACCAAGAACGGCATCCTCATCGTGGAGTTCATCAACCAGCTGCGCCAGCGGGGTGAAGGGTTCGAGGAGGCGATCATCAAGGGGTCGGTGCGCCGCCTGCGCCCCATCTTGATGACCTCGCTCACCGCCATCATCGGCGCCGTGCCCCTGATGCTCTCCATGGGGGCGGGGTACGAGAGCCGGATGGCCGTGGGGACCGTGGTCTTCTTCGGCTTGTCCTTGGCGACCCTGGTGACCCTGCTGGTGGTGCCCGCCATCTATCACCTGATCGCCAGACGCGCGGGGATGACGGGGGCACGGGACCGACTGGTGGACGAAATACTGGCCACGGCAACCCCGGCCAGTCCCTCCCCGGTGCCGGGGGCGGTGGTCCCCGAGGGGCGGGACAAACCGGCGGCCTAGCGTGCCGACCCGGATGACAGCAAACAGGGCGCCAATGGGCGCCCTGCTTGTTGATGAGATCGGAGTCTGTCACGCCGACCTGTCGCGCCCGCTCGAAGGCGCCCCTTCCCCTCGCGTTCTGTAGGGGCAAAAAGCCGTCGCCCCCGCCTTGCTCTGCCGGTATAATGCGCGACCCGAATTGTTCCAGGTGGTCAAAATGCAGCCGGTTACCAACCTCTTCTCCTATCCCCGTTACTGGGCCGAGTGCTACGGCACGGCGCCCTTCCTGCCCATGTCCCGTGCGGAGATGGACAAGCTCGGCTGGGACAGCTGCGACATCGTGCTGGTGACAGGCGACGCTTACGTGGATCACCCGAGCTTCGGCATGGCGGTGATCGGCCGCATGCTCGAATCACAGGGTTTTCGGGTCGGCATCATCGCCCAGCCGGACTGGTCATCGAAGGATGACTTCATGCGCCTGGGCAAGCCCAACCTCTTCTACGGGGTGACGGCGGGCAACATGGACTCCATGATCAACCGCTACACCGCCGACAAGAAGCTGCGCCACGACGACGCCTACACCCCGGGGGATGTGGGCGGCAAGCGGCCGGATCGCGCCACCTTGGTCTACACTCAGCGCTGCAAAGAGGCCTATAAAGAGGTGCCGGTGGTCATCGGCGGCATAGAGGCATCCCTGCGCCGCATCGCCCACTACGACTACTGGTCCGAGACCATCCGTCGCTCCATCCTGATCGACGCCAAGGCCGACATCCTCATCTACGGCAACGCCGAGCGCCCCCTGGTGGAGGTGGCTCACCGCATTGCAGGTGGCGAGACCATCGAGACCATGCAGGACATTCGCGGCACCGCCGTGATCCGCAAGGAGCCGCTGCCGGGCTGGCGCGGGGTGGATTCGAGCAAGCTCGACCAGATTGGCCGCATCGATCCCATTCCCAACCCCTATATGGAAGGGGCCCCCTGCAGCGACGACGAGGGCACTGCGCCGATGGAGCAGGAGGCCAAGCCCATCCTGGTGCAGCCCCCTAAGCAAAAACCGTGGGAGAAGACCTATGTCAAGCTGCCGGCGTTTGAGCGGGTGAAGGAGGACAAGGTGCTCTACGCCCATGCGTCGCGCATCCTGCACCACGAGACCAACCCGGGCTGCGCCCGCGCCCTCTCCCAGGCCCACGGCGATCGCATCATCTGGGTCAACCCGCCTGCCTTCCCGCTCGAGACCGACGAGATGGACGGGGTGTTCGGCCTGCCGTACCAGCGGGTGCCGCACCCGGCCTATGGCAACGAGAAGATCCCGGCCTACGACATGATCAAGACCTCGGTCAACATCATGCGTGGCTGCTTCGGCGGCTGCTCCTTCTGCTCCATCACCGAGCACGAAGGGCGCATCATCCAGAGCCGCTCGGAAGAGTCGATCTTGAAAGAAATCGAAGAGATCCGCGACAAGGTGCCGGGCTTTACCGGCGTCATCTCGGATCTGGGCGGCCCCACCGCCAACATGTACCGCTTACGCTGCAAGAGCCCCAAGGCCGAGCAGACCTGTCGCCGTGCCTCCTGCGTCTGGCCGACCATCTGCCCGCACATGGACACCGACCACAGCCCGACCATCAACCTCTATCGCAAGGCGCGCGACCTCAAGGGCATCAAGAAGATCCTGATCGCCTCCGGCGTGCGTTACGACATCGCGGTGGAAGATCCGCGCTACATCAAGGAGCTGGCCAAGTACCACGTCGGCGGCTACCTCAAGATCGCGCCGGAACACACCGAGGAGGGCCCGCTCTCCAAGATGATGAAGCCGGGCATGGGCAGCTACTACAGCTTCAAGGAGCTGTTCGACAAGTACTCCAAAGAGGCGGGCAAGCAGCAGTACCTGATCCCCTATTTCATCTCCGCCCACCCAGGCACCACGGATGAAGACATGGTGAACATGGCGCTCTGGATCAAGTCCAACCGCTTCAAGCTCGATCAGGTGCAGAACTTCTACCCGTCGCCGCTCGCCAACGCCACCACCATGTATTACACCGAGAAAAACCCCCTCAACAAGGTGAGCCGCCAGGGCGGGGACGTGTTCGTGGTGAAAGGGGAGCGTCGCCGTCGCCTGCACAAGGCGCTGCTGCGCTATCACGATCCGGCCGGCTGGCCGATGATCCGCGAAGCCCTGCTGGAGATGGGCAAGGGTCACCTCATCGGCAACGGCCCCGACTGCCTGGTGCCGCCGGAAGGCCGTGGCGAAGCCAAGGCCGAGCGCAGCCGCAGCAAGGGCCTCAAGCCCGCGTTGACCCGCCACAGTGCCATCACCCATCAGCGCAGTAACGGGGCTGGCAACAAGACAACGGGCGGCAAGCCGGTGGGCTCCCAGTTGCAGAAAGGGGCGGGTAATGGCAAACCGGCCGCACATGGCGAAGGCAAGGGCAAACCTACCGGAAAACCCGCCCACAAGGGTAAAACCCCGACCCGTGCAGGCTCTGCCAAGCCGGGTACTCAAGGAGGCAAGCCAGCGGCGAAAGGGAATGGTGCCAAGCGACCGGCTCGGTGAGTTTTCCTGATTTGAAAGCGATAGAAATAAGAAGGCGACCAGATGGTCGCCTTCTTATTGTTGTATGGAGATGGTATTCACCTGACAGTTGCCCACAAAAGGGAGTGGTCATACGGCTTCAAACCGGATAACAAAACGGTACCCCTACCGTGTTATCTGGAGTCACCGTATGACCACCAACGAGAAAGTAGCACGTCGCAAACTCAGCCTGCTAGAGCTCGCCAAAGAGCTCAATAATGTCAGCAAAGCCTGCAAGCTCATCGGCTACAGCCGTCAGCAGTTCTACGAAATTCGCCGTAACTACCAGACCTATGGCGCCGAGGGATTGCTCGACAAATTGCCCGGGTGTAAAGGGGCTCATCCCAATCGGGTCGCTCCTGAGATTGAACAGGCCATCCTCGATTACTCCCTCACCAGACCAACTCATGGCCCGCTGCGGGTCGCCCAAGAACTGGCTCTGCAAGGCATCAATGTCAGTGCGGGTGGTGTGCGTGGCGTGTGGCAACGTCACGACTTGCTTTCCAAACACGACCGCTTGTTGCGCCTCGAGAAAACCCACCGGGAGCAGACCATTGAGCTCAATGACGAGCAGATTCGCCTGTTAGAACGCTTCAGCCCCGAGTTTCGCGAACGCCAGATTGAGGTCCACTACACCGGAGAACTGGTGGCGGTTGACACCTTCTTCGTCGGCGCGCTCAAGGGGGTTGGCAAGGTGTATCTGCAAACCGTGCTGGACTGCTACAGTCGCCATGCCTGGGGACGGCTCTACACCAGCAAGCTGCCGGTGACCTCGGTTCATGTGCTCAATGAAACGGTACTGCCGTTCTTCGAAGCCCATGAGGCTCGGGTCTATACCATCCTGTCAGATAACGGGCGCGAGTTCTGTGGGCGCCCAGACCATCATCCCTACGAGCTGTTTCTGCAACTGGAGGGAATTGAACACCGGACAACCAAGGTACGCAGGCCGCAGAGCAACGGTTTTATCGAGCGACTGCATCGCACACTGCTGGATGAACACTTCCGTATCAAGGGGAGAACGACCTGGTATGAGTCGGTAGAACAGATGCAGACAGACCTGGATAGCTACCTGGAACACTACAACACCC
>NZ_JALIHH010000152.1:0-5626 GCF_022869435.1 Aeromonas sp. LsrichE-8G | reverse complement strand
AGCCTAATGTTCACACGTTTGCCATAGCGGCCAAACGTCAGGCCGTTTTTACTGTGTCCCGCAAGTTCGGCTACAACATGCTCAGCGACATCCGCCTGCTGTAACTCATCGATGAAGGTATGCCGCAGCCCGTAAAGCGTGGGACGGCCCTGACCTACGATGCCAGCCTCATTGAGGTGGCGTTGGAAGCGACAGGTGATGTTATGCGCCCAGTCGTCGTCTTTGCCTGATGGTTGGTCATCGAACAAAAATACCTTCCCTTGACTGCGACGACTCTCCACATAGTCCAGGAATTGATGTCCGATCAACGCACTGTGCAGTGGCACGGTACGGTACGCATTGACGGTTTTGAGCTGCTGATCCGCCTCTCCCGCATCGACCATCAAACACCAAATCCCCTCAACCTGTTTGATGTTCTGAGTTTTGAGCTGGCAGGCCTCGGAAGGCCGCAACCCTGCGTATAGGCACAGCAGGGGCACCCACCAGTCCTGAATTTTCAACTTTCTGCCTTTCTGGGATTGTTTGCTGCGCAGGCTGGCAAACAGTTGGGCCAGTTGAGGGCGATGCCAGCGCACTCGCTCTTCATCCGCCCGTTTGCTCGGTCTTTTACCTGCCGTCAGCCCATCGAAAGGGTTACGACTGCAATAGTCCAGTGCCACGCACCAACGGAAGAACTGTTTCAGGGCTGCCAGATAATCGGTCTTAGTTTTGAAACTGATGTCGCTCTTGCGCAGCAAGATGTTGCGGTACTCCTGCGCCAAGGTTGGGGTCACCTGATCGGCTTTGACCCCTTTGGCCCAGGTGACGAAGGCGTTGATCCGAAGTTGGAGCTGGCCCACGGATTTATGTTGGATCCCCTCACTCGATTTGGCGTCGAGAAACTGTGTCAACGCCTGGGTAAGGGCAATCCACTTGGCGGGGCAAGTCGAGGACTCGATGGGGGAAGCAATGGATTGGGAGGGCGTAAGAGATGCAGCAAATCCCGCAGCTTTGAAAGCGTCTAGATCGGCGCGGATCCAGCGATAGAAACTGCGGGGTGTAGTATCGGCAGGGGTAGCCGCGATTAGTGCACGAGTACGAGCTGCCACTGCTAGGTTGCGGTCTACGGCGAGCTGCCTATCTTTGGTGCAAAGGGAAGTACGGATAGCGAAGGGCAAGCCACGGTCACGTAATGACTTAGGCAGCGGGAGACGAGTGTAGTAGGTGCCGGAGGCATTTTTACTCAGATACATGATTGTTCCACCCAGTTGATCCAGGAAAAAAATCACGTAAGTCTAGAAATGAAAAAACCCGTTGAAATTCAACGGGTTATATTTGGCGGTGAGGGAGGGATTCGAACCCTCGATACGTTGCCGTATACACACTTTCCAGGCGTGCTCCTTCAGCCACTCGGACACCTCACCAAATTTTCACTGCTTGAAGTGGCTTTCGGAGCACGCTGCGCGTGCATCTTGCCGACTTCGTCGGTGGGCAGCCACTCGGACACCGCACCCAATTTTGGTCTGTGCTTTAACGTGTTCAGCCAACACGAATTCGCTGCGCCGTTGCGCTGGAACGGGGCGTAATGTAAGGGATAGGCGCGAGGCGGTCAATGCAATTTTTTATCTTTTGCCACTGTTTGCTCAATAAGCGAACCAAGTGACTAAAAATATGCCATTTCCTATCCCTTTCCATCAATTTTCAACCGCTTCGTGCAAATGTTCTCCTCGAATTGCCTCTTCCAGCGAACCGTAGAACTCCAGCTCTCCCGGCACCGGACGCACCTTGGCCCGCGCCAGGGTCTTGAGGGGCTGGAATTGCAATTCAGCCACCTTGAGACGGATCCCCGCCTTGGCCATGCGTTTTGCGAACTGCTGGAAGGCGGTGAGACCGCCAGCATCCAGGATGGAGACCGCCTCCATTTGCAGGATCAACTCCTTGTGGTCCTTCACCTGGGCAAGTAACTCGTCAAAGACCCGCTCGGCGGCGGCAAAGAACAGTGGCCCGTTGATCTTGTAGACAAGGGTCGAGGGGGACACCTCGCTGGCATAGCGTTTGTGATCCGCCAGGTTGTGCAGCCTGGTCATCTTGGCTATCTCGCGCATGAACAGCAAAGAGGCCAGGATCACCCCGAAGGTGATGGCGATGACCATGTCGAAGATGACGGTCAGCGACAGGCAGACCAGCAGCACCAGTACATCGGATTTAGGCGCCCGGCGCACCAGATCCACCACCTTGTGGGCCTCGCTCATGTTCCAGGCCACCAGCAGCAACAGGGCGGCCATGGCAGAGAGCGGCAACCAGGAGAGCCAGGGAGCCAGCACCAGGATGGCAGCCAGCACCACCAGCGCATGGACAATACCGGAAATGGGCGAGGTGGCACCGGCCCGCACGTTGGCGGCGGAGCGCGCGATGGCGGCCGTCGCCGTGATGCCACCGAAGAAGGGAGCCAGGATGTTGCCAAGGCCCTGCCCCACCAGCTCGCCGTTGGAGCTGTGCTTGCGACCCGTCATACCATCGAGCACCACGGCGCAGAGCAGGGATTCGATGGCCCCCAGCATGGCCATGGAGAAGGCGGCGGGCAGCAGCCGCTCGATGGCGGCGAGATTCCACTCCACCGGCGCCCCGTCCGGCCCCGGCAGCGCCCAGGGCATCACCAGCGTCGGCGCGATGGGGGGAATACCCATGCCCTGACTGCCGTCGGCCAAGGTATAGCTGAACTTGCTGCCGATGGTGGCGACGTCCACCCCGAACTGGTGCAGACCAAACCCGAGCCCCACCCCCACCAGCACGGCGGGCAGATGGCCGGGGACCGGCAGGCGCAATCTCGGCCAGAGCAGCAGCACCGCCAGCGTCGCCACCCCGACGAGGGTGTCCCCCCACTGCCAGCTTGGCAGGGCATGGGCCAGCGCCTGTACCTTGCCCAGATAGGTTTCCGGCATATCCAGGACCTGCAGGCCGAAGAAATCCTTGATCTGCAGGGTGGCGATGACGATGGCGATACCACCGGTGAACCCCAGGGTCACCGAGGGGGGAATGTACTCGATGAGGCGCCCGAGACGCGCCATGCCCATGGCCACCAGGAAACAGCCCGAGATGAGGGTCGCCATCAAGAGACCCCCCACGCCAAATTGCTGGGCCACCGGGTAGAGGATCACCACGAAGGCGGCGGTTGGGCCCGAAATGGAGAAGCGGGATCCCCCGGTCACGGCGATGACGATGCCGGCGATGATGGCGGTATAGAGCCCGTGCTGGGGCGGCACCCCACTGGCGATGGCCAGTGCCATGGCAAGGGGAATGGCGATGATGCCGACCGTGATGCCGGCGATGAGGTCGCGGCCAAAGCGCGCCACGCTGTAGGGTTCGTCAATGCAGGATTGGCGCAATGCGATGGCCAGCTTCACGCCTTGTAAGGAAGCTTGATTGTGCATGTCTAGGGTAATACCAGAAGAGGGAGACAAAGGCCGGGGTGAACCGGCACCCGATCATCATCAAGGGCCGGCAGAGCTGTCGACGCGGCGATGGTATCCAGAGCAACCATACCCGAGCCGGCCCGATAATTCGATGGGCAGGATCAAGAAATGGCCATTACCCCGCATTATTGTCATCGATAGCTCGCATATCGCCGATTTTCCCAGCCATCCCTTCATTTCTATGCTCATCTTTCGGCTCATCACGAGCCAGCATCTTCCCCGCCTCCCTCGCCCATCACCTCGGAGGCAAGCCCATCGACAACCGGTATATCGCCGATTTCCCCTGCCATTCCCTTAATCGATCCCTGGTCATCGCGAACCGGCATCTCCCTCGCATCCCCCACCACCTCGGAGGCAAGCCCATCGACAGGGGCGACATCGCCGATATTCATCGGTTCCCACCATGATCGGCTCATCCATTGCCCCGCACCCTCCAGGCCGGGGCGCGCCTTCACGGCCAGCTCGACCGTGGCCGCTGGCGGAAGCATCTCAAGCTGCTGATTGTGCTGAAAATAGTCCACAGCGCCCAAGTTTTGGGCAAACGGGCCGAAAAGCCCTTTTTCCGTGGAGTGGCGGGTTGACACCCGTTCGGGGGATCATTAATATCCGCTGCGTCTCGACGAGACAGGCAATTCCTCCTTAGTTCAGTCGGTAGAACGGCGGACTGTTAATCCGTATGTCACTGGTTCAAGTCCAGTAGGAGGAGCCAATTCCCTCGTAGTTCAGTCGGTAGAACGGCGGACTGTTAATCCGTATGTCACTGGTTCAAGTCCAGTCGAGGGAGCCATCTTCTAAAGCCCAGTCTCAGGACTGGGCTTTTTCGTATCTGTCTCTTCATTTGTATGGAGATGGTATTCACCTGACAGTTGCCCACAAAAGGGAGTGGTCATACGGCTTCAAACCGGATAACAAAACGGTACCCCTACCGTGTTATCTGGAGTCATCGTATGACCACCAACGAGAAAGTAGCACGTCGTAAACTCAGCTTGCTAGAGCTCGCCAAAGAGTTCAATAACGTCAGCAAAGCCTGCAAGCTCATCGGCTACAGCCGTCAGCAGTTCTACGAGATTCGCCGTAACTACCAGACCTATGGCGCCGAGGGCTTGCTCGACAAACTCCCCCGGCTGTAAAGGGGCTCATCCCAACCGGGTCGCTCCCGAGATTGAGCAAGCCATCCTCGATTACTCTCTCACCAGACCAACCCATGGCCCGCTGCGGGTCGCGCAAGAACTGGCTCTGCAAGGCATCAACGTCAGTGCGGGCGGTGTGCGTGGCGTGTGGCAACGTCACGACTTGCTCTCCAAGCATGACCGCTTGTTGCGCCTCGAGAAAACCCATAGGGAACAGACGATTGAGCTCAATGACGAGCAGATCCGCCTGCTCGAGCGCTTCAGCCCCGAGTTTCGCGAACGCCAAATTGAGGTTCACTACACCGGGGAACTGGTGGCGGTCGACACCTTCTTCATCGGCGCACTCAAGGGGGTAGGCAAGGTGTATCTGCAAACCGTGCTGGACTGCTACAGCCGCCACGCCTGGGGACGGCTCTACACCAGCAAGCTGCCGGTGACCTCGGTTCATGTGCTCAACGAAACGGTCCTCCGTTCTTCGAAGCCCATGAGGCTCGGGTCTATACCATCTTGTCGGACAACGGGCGCGAGTTCTGTGGGCGCCCTGACCATCATCCCTACGAGCTGTTCCTGCAACTGGAGGGGATTGAGCACCGGACCACCAAGGTACGCAGGCCGCAGAGCAATGGCTTTATCGAGCGGTTGCACCGCACACTGCTGGATGAGCACTTCCGTATCAAGGGGAGGACGACCTGGTATGAGTCGGTAGAACAGATGCAGACAGACCTGGATAGCTACCTGGAACACTACAACACCGAGCGGCCACATCAGGGCAGGATGATGGAGGGTCAGACCCCCTACAGCATGTTCAAGAAGGGTCTGAAATTGATACCGAAGGAAGTGCGCACTAAAGTAGCGTAAACAAGACACCGGTTTGAGGCCGGTGTCAGGTGATAACTAGATCCGTCATTCCGCACCTGATTTTGCTATTTTCAGTGCTTGACGGCGATCGGCCGTTCTGATCTATTACTCTCTTTTGCAGGTAGATCATCATGGCCGCACCCGCTATCTCGATCCGTAACCTCGATCACCTTGGTTTGGTCGCCG
>NZ_JALIHH010000151.1:0-3585 GCF_022869435.1 Aeromonas sp. LsrichE-8G | reverse complement strand
AAGAAGTTGCTTGAGGTACTGGGTTGCATTGATAATAGTCATGGCTTCGGGTGTGTCGGTTTTTTTTTGCGATTAAATCAGATCACAAACGAAGCCTTTTTTCTATCTATTTCAATTGGTTGTAGCTAAAGATCCTGTACATGTTTACAGCTTGGCAACGCAAGGTACAATTAAAATCGTACTTGGAGCCGTTCAACTGATCGAGACTTGATCAACTTGTGCAGAGAATGATCATGCGTCGGCCCTGTCGCCTCCAGGCCTTCCAGTGCCTCCAGCAGCCCATCCATCAGCCTGTCGCGCTCCTCCCCGATGGCACTGACTAATGTCAGCCCAATACGATTAAGGAGTATTTCGTCAGGTGTTTCAACCGCCCTCGCACTGAACGTCAGGTTGTAGCGAGCGCCCTGACCCTCTCGCGTCCCCAGTGAGATGACACCATCGGCCTCACCATGAATCGAAGAAGCTCCCCGCATGCTCATTACGCCAGCGTTAACCCCACCTGCATTAGGCGAAGCCTTTCTGGCGTGATGAACGATGATGTGTGCAGCGGCGCCGCTGATTTTTCGAATGGCTCGCATCACCTGACCCATTTCGCCATTGTTGTTTTCCTCTGCATTATGCATCCGAGCGAGGACATCCCAGATGATCAAATCCGGTTGAATGTCGTTGACAATATCTATTATTGCCTGTGATGCCATAGGATCTAATACATCAGTCGATTTATAATCGCCGCACCGCAAGAATGTTTTAATGTTTTTTGCATCTCCCAAGTTGGTCTGTTCCGACATGGTGTAGTACCGCTGCCAAAACAATCTGTCATTGACCTCAAAATCCATATACAATACGAGCGCTGGCCTTTTAATTTCCCAATTTAAAAATACACTACCGCTGGCTACAGCCAAGCCCAACTGCGTTGCAAGCATCGATTTACCCGTTTTGGGCGAGCCATTAATAATCCACTGTTCGCCTTTTTCAATCAGATTATCCACCACCCAATTAGGGCGTTGCTGGCTGGAAATTAATCCAGCAGCAGGACTGAAATTATAATGTTTTTCATTATTCATAAACATACCTATATTATTGTGGTGACTTAGTACTATGTTGATATGTCTCATCGTTTACATATATGCATAAGCTAATCATGCGTATATGTATAATTAACTACCCCGTGTTGTTGCAGATACAGTGTTTTTATGTCTGATATTGCGCTATCAGTATGAAGGGCATGGATAATCAGGTATAAAAATGCCACCAACAATGGTGGCATTGGTCGTCTGTCCTCGATCAGCAAATGAGCCCGAGCGCCCGAAGGCGTTGGAGCGCCCGATCCTGTGCATCGTTCGAATAATCGGCTTCCAGAGTGATCCGAGCAAGGCGCTCAACCAGCCGCCTGCCACTTTCATCGAGCCTCACAGACACATCGAGCAATGACACTGTGTATTGAGTGTTACATGCCGATGCCAACGCAGCAGCCAGCACCCTGCTAGATCCGGTGCGCGGGTGTTCTGAAATGATTGCCAAAATTTCGTTTAGAATTTTCATCTATTTCCTCTATGTTGTTAAACAATATGGTGCCTTTTCGGCTGTCATAAATTCTGCTGGTTAGATACTGGTTGTGATGTAAACGCCCTCGATTGATCAGCACCAAGCGATGTTATGGCTGCGTTTTGTGTAATAACAAATAATCATCTAAACATTTTTTATGTCTGGTATTTCGCCATCAATATGGATGACCGTCACCGATATATAGGCATCAAGGTAGTTCCTCCTCGTGCCTCGTCAGACTCCACCTTGACCCCTATATTCGGCTCCTTTGTCATGCCATATTAATCGCTTCATACCCTCCATAAAAATGGGTTCTCCACCCCACTCCGGTCGCTGCGCAACCTACGGGGGTTCCGGTCTCGTAACCTCGACACACCCACATTCTTACGTTCGTAAGAATGTTTTACCCCGCGTTCTTACGCTGTGTTGGCTCTGCGTTCTTACGGTTGCGACGAAGGCGTTCTTACGGTTGCGCCCCAGGGGGATTTGCCATGCAGTGATAGCAGCAAGGCTGTCCCCCTGTAGCCGCTCCCTTATCGGGATAAGTCGTCATCGGCATCGCGATGCCGATTGATGAATGCCGCCATGCCTCTCGGCGTTGTTGGGGCAGTTGAATCTGCGCTCGGCGAAGGCTCAGCCACTGTTGTGGGTGTAGCTACCTGGCGATGAGTTTTGTTATCCACAGAAAGCTCGGCGTGCGTTGTCCTGATATGGCTCAGGTCAGCATCCGCTGGGCAAGTGGGTAACACGTTACCATTAGCGGATTTACGATTGCCGTATTTGTCCACAGAAGACGTTGCCTGATGACCCATGATGTAGGCAATGCGCTGCCGGTCGAGCCCAGACGCTTTGAGCTCAGAGCCCATCTGATGGCGCCAGCTGTAAAAGGTCGGCAGCGATTTTCGCGCCGGCCAGAGGTTTTTGCCCGCCGCACGCAGCTTGTCCTGCAATGAGCCAATTTTTGCTTTCTTTGCCTCGGTCACCATGAGTTGCAATTTCTCTGGCGAAATCGTGTCAAACTGTAAGACCCTATCTGCACCACGTTTGCCATCATGACTTTTTTTGGCTCCGATAACGGTGAGCCGATTACCCTGCGCAGTTATGGTGGCTAGTTCAGCAGGTCTTATCCCCGCGCGCATAAACAACAATATGGCCGCCAACATAGCGCTGTCATTACGCGCCTTAAAATACTGAATCAGTGCAACGAGATCATCATTATCGACCTTTTTAACTCTTTTTTGTTTTGCCTTAACCGGTATATCTGGCCTACTCAGGGCCTGAATTCGCTCGGCCGCGTCGGGAAAATTCAACAATTGTTGATGATATACCAGTGCACAGCGCAGTTTTCGCCAATAGCCAGGACTGCATTTTGAAGCGCGAGCCAACAATTCATCCGCAATGTTTTTTGCTGTGATATTAAGGCCCTTTTCCTTTAGGATTTCATAATGATTTTTTGCCAGTCTTTCATATTCCTTTTCCGTTGCCTGTGTAGCCATTCGGTCATCTCCCAGAGCGCTTGAATAACGCCTTCTTTAGATAGTGGGCAGGATTTCCCCACCCACGACGTGGATCCCTTTATTAAAGGTGCGATTTAGTTTTAAATTAATGCTGAATGCGTGATGTAGACAGTGATTTACTGCGCCACAGAAATTCGCTGCATTAAAACACTCATCAATCTCTGCATGACAGCAGGAGTTGCCAGTAATGCGTCGACATCGAATTCGCTTTCTGTGTTTTTATCTTCAGTTTTTTGATTACAGCTCGGCACAGTAACTTGAGCCTGCTGACCAGCCATACAGGCATTAAATACCGTGTCAGCCCTACCCCTATAATCAGGGGCGTCCTCCATCAACCACTTGCCATAATGGCGTACCACCATTTCTGTACCGGTGTGCCCAGGGCGAGATCGTGAACATTTTGTTAAAAATTAAAAATAGTTTTTTGCCTACAAAACAAATACTTATAGGCCTGTGATATGCAGTTAACTTTATAGTCAGGATCGCCTTCACACTTTTTAATCGTCACTGCACGTCATTTCAG